>CAZLDP010000491.1:0-2630 GCA_964558145.1 uncultured Prolixibacteraceae bacterium
TCAATGGGGTGCCTTTGCCCGGAAACGTCCGGGATGAAACACAGGCTGAGATCATACCCTTATAACCTGATCCGGGTAATGCCGGCGGAGGGAAGACCACGGGAGCCATCCCACCCATTGGTTAGTTCTTTAACCAAAATTCCAGAAAGATGAAAAGATTCTTAGTGATGCTGTTTATCCAGATGGCATCGATGATGCTCGTAGCCCAGGTGACCCTGCAGGGCAAGGTAACCGGAGCCGGCGGTGAGCCCCTTCCGGGAGCCAGCGTGGTACTTGAAGGCACCTATTCTGGCATTTCCACCGAAAGCGACGGCACCTTCTCTTTTACACGGCTCAAGCCGGGGAACTTCACCCTGTTGGTCTCTTTTGTAGGCTATGAACCCCACCGCCAGGTGGTTTCATTTGACAATCGTATTACAACGGGTGATGGGGTTTTATGGATCGACATCCGGTTGATTCCCCGGGTAATTTATACCGAAGAGGTGATGGTGCAGGCTTCCCGGGCCAAAGAGAAGACTCCGGTTGCTTATTCCGACCTTTCGGGGAAAACTCTCCAAAGTCGCAATATGGGACAGGATCTACCCTTGCTGTTGGCCCATACTCCTTCGGTAGTGGCCACTTCCGACGCCGGAAACGGGATCGGGTATTCCAGTTTCAGAGTGCGCGGCACCGACATGAACCGCATGAACATCACGGTAAACGGAATTCCCCTCAACGATGCCGAGTCGCATACCACCTTTTTTGTCGACCAGCCCGATCTTGCCTCCTCGGCAGAGGCCATCCAGATTCAACGGGGGGCAGGCACTTCCGCCAACGGGGCAGCAGCCTTCGGGGCATCCGTCAACCTGCAGACCCTCACCCTGCATCCTGAAGCCTATGCCCGGTTCATTTCCTCTGCAGGCTCCTTTCACTCCTTCCGGAATACCCTCGCCTTTGGATCGGGACTCCTTGACAACCACTTTACTTTTGATGTCCGGCTGTCGGGTATCCACTCCGACGGATTCATCGACAGGGCATTCAGCCACCTGAAATCGTACTACCTTTCCGGGGGGTGGCACTCCGCCAATACGGTCGTCAGGGCGCTGACCTTTACCGGTTGGGAAAAGACATACCAGGCCTGGAACGGCGTTCCCTCGGTGCGGCTGAATGACGATCAGGCCGGGATGCAGCGCTACGGCGATCACGGACTCTACTCCGAAGATGAAACGCGGCACATGATGTTTTCCGACTCCCGGACCTATAACCTGTACACCTACGACAACCAGGTGGATCAGTACCGGCAGGACAACTACCAGTTCCATATCACCCACCGATTCAGTACGGTACTACACGGACAGGTGGCTTTTCATCACACCCATGGAGAGGGGTACTACGAACAGTTCAGAGCCGGCGACAAATTCAGTACATACGCTCTTCCCGACCCGGTAGTCAACGGTACTGCCCTCACCCGTACCGATCTGGTACGGCGCAAATGGCTTGACAATGATTTCACCGGAGGAGTCTTTTCCTTCCGTTTTTCCTGTGGAAAGAGCGATCTCACCTGGGGCGGAGGGTATAACCACTACAGGGGGAACCATTTCGGAAGGATCATCTGGGCACAGCACCTGGGGAGTGTGGCCCCCGACCATGAGTGGTACCGCAATAGGGGCGACAAGAAAGACCTTAACAGTTATATCAGGGGAAGCTATGAACTGACCCGCGCTTTCCGCCTCTATGGAGATCTCCAACTCCGGCATATCCGCTATTCTATTGTGGGTATCGACGATGACCTCCGGAACCTTGGTCAACAACATACCTATCTTTTTTTCAATCCCCGGGCGGGAATCCACTATCAGTTCAATCCCCACAGCGGGCTATACATTTCCTTTGCCCGCACCCACAGGGAACCCAACCGCGACAACTTCACCGATACCCCTCCGGGTGCCCGGCTCCCCGATTCCGAACAACTCAACGACCTGGAAGGCGGCTGGAATTTTAGTTCTCCTGGATTTATGGCAGGAGTCAACCTCTACCACATGTTCTACCACAATCAACTGGTGCTCACCGGGCTGATCAACGATGTAGGGGCGCCGGTGATGACCAACGTGGAAAAAAGCAGCCGTACCGGAGTGGAACTGATCTGGGGGTTGAAAGCCACACCCACACTGCGGTGGGATGGCAATGCCACTTTTAGCCGTAACCGGATCAGGGAATTCACTGAATATGTCGACGACTGGGATAACGGGGGTCAACAGGCTTTTCCCCTGGGAACAACCCACCTGGCCTTTTCTCCTGGTCTGATTGCCAACAGCCAACTGACCTGGCAGCCGGGAAATTTCACCTTTCACCTGGTATCCTCCTACACCGGGAAGCAGTACATCGATAATACGGCGTCAAATAGCCGGGCGCTGAACGCCTGGCTGGTCAACCACCTGAAAGCGGAATATTCCGTTCAAACCAGACTGTTAAAAAAAATTACCTGTAACCTTCAGATCAATAATCTGTTCAACGAAGCGTACGAAAGCAATGCGTGGGTATATTCCTATATTTTAGGAGGAAAGCGCTATGCCATGGACGGCTTTTTCCCCCAGGCTGGACGCCACTTCATGGCGGGAGTGGATATTTTGTTTTAACTGCAAATCTGACGGATG
>CAZLDP010000492.1:0-2628 GCA_964558145.1 uncultured Prolixibacteraceae bacterium
GAAAGCCCGCAATCTGAAGGCGGGGGGTTGGGAGGAAGTCGCCCTGCTGAAGAATGAGGAGGGCAAATATGTTCCCAATCCTGCTTTTGCCGGAGGCGATGTCATCCCCTGGGCGTGGAATAACCTGGGACAGTGGGCTAACCTCTCCTACCGGCTGGCCAATGCCGGTTATCCGGTGGTGATGTGCGATGTCTCCAATTTCTATATGGATTTTGCCTACAGCAAAGATCCGCAGGAGCCAGGGCTCTACTGGGGAGGCTTCTGTGATGCGCGGAATCCCTGGCAGTTCGCCCCCTACAACTCCTTTGTCACCAACCTGAAGAGCAGCATGGGCAGGGAGATCGATCCGGAGAAAGAATATGCCGGATTAGAGCGGCTGAAGCCGGAAGCTAAAAAGAATATCCTGGGATTGCAGGCTCAATTATGGGCAGAGACCATCCGTGGTCCCCAAATGCTGGAATACTATGCGTTGCCTAAAATAATTGGTTTTGCTGAAACGGCTTGGGGAAAGGCGCGTCCGTGGGAATCGGAAGCCAACCCCGTCAGGAGGAAACAGTTGATGAACGAAGGGTGGAACCTTTTTGCCAACATGCTGGGCAAGCGCGAACTGCCCCGCCTGAGTGGTCTCTTTGGCGGTTTCAACTACAGGATTCCCCCTCCTGGAGCCCTCATCGAAGCAGGGATGCTGAAAGCCAATACGGAGTACCCTGGATTAAAAATCCGCTTTACCACCGATGGGAGCGAACCCACGAACCAGTCACCCCTTTATGGGGAACCCGTGCAGGTCAGCGGGGAGGTGCGGCTGAAAGCTTTTGATGCCTCAGGAAAAAGCAGCCGGACCGTCATAATCAGATAGCATTTCCGGCTGCATGTGATGTGGTCCCAGCCGGCAGGGTACCTCCATCCCCTCATAGGATGGCCGGAGGAGCGGTTTTCAACTCTCCCTCCGCAGCGCGAAAAACGATTTCATAAGTGCAGCACATTCCTCGGAAAGCACTCCTCCGGTAACTTTCGTCCTGGGATGAAGCGCCCCCGGTGCAAATTTCAGGTATCCCCGTTTTTCATCGGGAGTTCCATAAACGACTCTTCCGACCTGCGCCCAGGAGAGCGCTCCTGCACACATCACACAGGGTTCCACGGTGACGTAAACCGTGCAACTGGAGAGGTACTTGCCCCCCAGCGTATTGGCAGCGGCGGTAATCGCCTGCATTTCGGCATGAGCAGTTACATCGTTGAGCATTTCGGTGAGGTTATGCGACCGTGCTACGATCTGACCGCCACATTCGACCACTGCCCCAATGGGAACCTCCCCTTTATTAAAAGCGATCCTGGCTTCCGCAAGCGCTTTTCTCATGTAATTTTCATCATCCGTTACAGCTTCCACAGGCATCAAATTTCATATTCCCCTTCCAGGAACAAAGAATTAAAATGGTAAAAAAAGGCTAATTTCGCAACCTGTAAAAATAATCGAAAACTATGTACCGGACAAATACATGTGGCGAGTTACGAGCAGGCGATTGCGGAACCGCTGTAACGCTGGCAGGCTGGGTGCAAAGGGTGCGCGACCTTGGCGCCATGACTTTTGTGGATCTTCGTGACCGTTATGGCATAACCCAACTGGTGGCCGATGAAAAGAGCGCCCCCTCAGTTAGGGAGCAGGTTTCGCGGCTGGGCAGGGAGTTTGTGATCCAGGCAACAGGGATAGTCAGGGAACGCAGCAGCAAAAACAAAAACATGGCCACCGGCGACGTGGAAGTTGAACTGCAATCCCTGAAGGTTTTGAGCGCATCGGCTGTTCCTCCCTTTACTATCCAGAACGATACCGACGGGGGCGATGACCTCCGGATGAAATACCGTTACCTCGACCTGAGGCGGCCTGCCGTCCAACAAAATCTTTTCCTGAGGGCAAAGATGGCACAGTTAACCCGGAATTATCTGTCGGAGAAAGGATTTACCGAGGTAGAAACCCCGGTGATGATCAAATCGACACCCGAAGGAGCACGCGACTTTGTGGTACCTTCCCGAATGAATCCGGGCGAGTTTTATGCCCTGCCCCAATCGCCCCAGATTTTCAAACAGTTGCTGATGGTGGCCGGATTTGACAAATATTTCCAGATCGTGAAATGTTTCCGTGACGAGGACCTCCGGGCCGACCGCCAGCCGGAATTCACCCAGATCGACTGTGAAATGTCGTTTGTGGAACAGAACGACGTCCTCTGCATGTTCGAAGGACTTACCCGCCATTTGATCAAAGAGGTCCGGAATGTGGAGGTCAGCACTTTCCCCCGGATGGTGTACGCCGAAGCCATGAACAGTTATGGTTCCGATAAGCCCGATATTCGTTTCGGGATGAAACTGGTCGATGTGACTGCCAGTGTGAAGGGAAAGGGATTCACCGTTTTCGACGGATCGGAATATATCGGGGGAATCTGTGCCGAAGGATGCGGAGAATACTCCCGGAAGCAGCTTGATGAAATCACCGAATGGGTCAAACGGCCGCAGATCGGTGCGAAGGGGCTTATTTACGTAAAGATGAATTCCGACGGAACCATCCGTTCCTCAATTGACAAATATTTCAATCCCGAAGAACTGAAAGATCTGGCCTATCATTTCAGGGCCAAAACAGGC
>CAZLDP010000493.1:0-2610 GCA_964558145.1 uncultured Prolixibacteraceae bacterium
GCCCATCGGGAAAATGGTCCCAAAGCAATTCACCAAAAGCTACTATCTTCTTATCCATGGTCTCAAATTTTCAAGACAAAAATAAGAAATAAAAGCGGTGAGTGATCCTGTTGAACCGAACCTTGCGCATGAAGCCCGGCTAATAACTCCAGGCGAATGAACAGGGAATGCTCTTTCTGTTCATGGAAATCCCGGCGAAGGGTTACAAAAGCTCCGTTTTCCTTAAAAAACCGCTGAGTACATCTTCAAGTTTGGGAGTGCCGATTTCCTCAAGGTCATAAAATACCCGCGTAAAGGGCTTGTTGATTTTCACCAGGCGGCTCAGGTCAATGGGGGTGCCAATGATTACGGTATCGCACACTGTCCGGTTGATGGTCTCCTCAAGATCCTTGACCTGTTCAGGACTGTACCCCATGGCAGGGAGCAGCGTGCCAATATGAGGATAGGTACTAAAAGTTCCCTGAAGTGAACCCGCCAGATAAGGCCTTGGATCGACCAGTTCCGCGGCATTGAACTTCTTGGCTGCCACCACGGCAGCGCCGATTTTCATCTCTCCATGGGTGAGGGTTGGACCATCCTCAATGGCCAATACCCGCTTGCCTCTGATCAGGGACGGATCTTCAACCCTGATTGGACTTACCCCGTCGATGACCACGGCATTGGGATTGACTTTTTCAATGTTACGACGAACTATTTCAACCGACTCCGGTGTGGCGGTGTCAATCTTGTTGATAATCACCACATCGGCGGTAAGCAGATTGATTTCACTGGGATAATAGGAGATTTCGGCCCCGGCCCTGTGGGGATCGGCCACCACGATGGAAAGGTCAGGCTTGTAAAATGAGAAATCGTTGTTCCCGCCATCCCAAAGAATTGCATCGCATCCATCAGGATCATTTTCGGCAGCCCTGAGGATCGCTTCGTAATCAACCCCTGAATAGATCACGTTGCCCCGCACTATATGAGGCTCATACTCTTCGATTTCTTCAATGGTACAACGATGCAGGCTGAGGTCTTCCAGCGTGGCATAACGCTGCACTTTCTGTTGTGAAAGGTTCCCGTAGGGCATGGGATGCCGGATAGCCACCACTTTCAATCCTCTTTTCATCAGCATTTGAACGATCTTCCGGCTGGTCTGACTTTTCCCTGAACCGGTCCGGGTAGCACACACCGATATGACGGGTTTTATACTGCTCAACTGGGTCTGTCTGGGCCCTAACAGAAGAAATTCAGCGCCCAGCGCGTTTACCAGGGAGGCAATGCGCATAACATACTGGTTGGGAACATCGCTGTACGAAAACACACAAATGTCGACGCCGAGCGTCAGAATCAACTGCCGGAGTTCGTCCTGATGATAGATGGGAATGCCGTCGGGATAAAGGGTTCCGGCCAGTTCGGCCGGATACTTCCGGCCATCGATGTCGGGTATCTGCGCTGCTGTAAATGCGACTACCTGAAAATCAGGATTGCTCCTGAAATAGGTGTTGAAATTGTGAAAATCTCTTCCGGCAGCGCCGAGGATGATGACCTTTTCTCTTTTCATAAGTCCTGCTTTTTTAGTGAAAAATAGAACTTACATCCCGTCAAAAAAAGGATAAAACTCAGGGTCCGTACCCCTAAGGTTGTTAAAAAACATTTTCCTGAATCAGACCAGCTTGTCAAGCCGGCTTGCATCCAGCCGCAGAAAAATAAAAAGTAAAACTGTAAAGGCCCAGAGCGAAGATCCTCCGTAACTAAAAAAGGGTAAAGGAATTCCAATGACAGGCATCAACCCGATAGTCATTCCGATGTTTACCGCACAATGGAAAAAGAGAATTGCTGCCACGGAGTACCCGTAAATCCTGGAAAAGGTAGATCGCTGGCGTTCAGAAAGAAAAATCAGCCGTAAAAGCAGGAACAGGAACAATCCGATCACCACGAATGATCCGGCAAATCCCCACTCCTCCCCCACGGTGCAAAAAATAAAATCGGTACTTTGAAACGGCACAAAGTCAAACTTGGTTTGGGTACCCTTCAGAAATCCTTTACCCAGAAGTCCTCCCGAACCGATGGCTATTTTGCTTTGGTTGACATTATACCCGGCGCCCAGCGGATCAGACTCAATTCCAAGCAATTCATTGATCCGGTCGCGGTGATGGCTTTCGAGTACATTGTTAAAAACAAAATCGACGGAATAGGTAAAAAACAGGGAAACAAAAAAGACGAGGATGACCACCATGGTCCGTTTTATTCTGTCGCGTAGGACCAGGTAAGTGATTACCGACGTACCCGTAAGAAGGCCGCCCAGGATTACAAACTCGACAGAAAAGTAAGAGCCGGCTATAAGGTTAACCAGCCACAGTACGAAGGTGGAAATACCCATGATCAGCAAGGCTTTACCAATCAGTTTAAATTTCTGGTTTAGGATATAATGAGCTACCAGCCCGCTCAGGAAAAGGATAATAAGCAGGATATGGTTGGGCAGGAGTAAGGAGAGCAGGAAGAGGACCGCCAGCAGAACAACAAAGAAAAGCACCACACCAGAGAGTCCCTCCCTGTAAAGAACCAGCAAAAAAGCCATGAAAACCAGCGCCGATCCGGTGTCGGGTTGCAACATGATCAGCCCCGGTG
>CAZLDP010000494.1:0-2609 GCA_964558145.1 uncultured Prolixibacteraceae bacterium
GCATTGCCTATGTGGCTGGTTTACTAGGCTGGTGGACCGGCAAAGTGGGGATTGAAAAATCGAACGATTATAAATTTATGGTAGGCACTCCCCTGTTCGGATTTCAACCCGGCAAAATCTATAAAATCCAGGCGGGAAGCATCGACGGTCATTGTTTCATCTTAGCCGACGGGATTTTACTCTTAGAAGCGATGGACCCCGAACCGATAGACCATCAGAAATACACCAAAGTAGGGTTTGAAGCCTATTGCAGTAAAATTGCGATCCGGAATATCGTTATCCGTCAAATCGCCTGGAAACCTGTTGAAATGAAATACCAACCTGATTTTTAACTTTTTAAATATGTGAACATGACAAAATTGAAAGCAGGATATGTATCCTTTGGAACAATGTTTTATGAGCCGGCCAATTTGAAAATGATCAGCGGCAGGGCTGAAAAACAATTGAAAGAAGCAGGTCTGGAACTGATTTACACAGACCCGGTTTATGGAGAAGACGTGGAACCTGAAAGGGCCATCAGGGAGTTAAAAGCAAAAGAATGGGATTTCTTGTTTGTTAACATCCTCAACTGGATTGATACCCGTGGCGTATTCCGGGTGTTGCATGAGTTCCGCAACGAACCCATGATTCTCTACAGCTTTGGGGGGTTTACTGATCATGAAGGGCAATTCGGAGAAAAAGGTACTCTGATTTCCCCTGCAGCCGGGGCTGGTTCCACTTCGTTGCGTTTCCCGATGGAGCAATGGGGCATCAAATTCAAATATTTGTTCAATGCCCCGGATACGCCGATGGATATCGATGGAATCCTCTCGTTTGCTAGGGCAGCTTCGGTGATGAAACGCCTGCGCCATGCCCGGCTGGGGATGATCGGCTTCAACGATATGGGACTTTATTCAACCAGTATCAATCCCACTAAATTGCGGAATTTGATCGGTCCCGAGATTGAAAGCATGGATATGCTCCAGTTGCAACGAAAAATGGACGCAATCCCCGAGCAGGAAATTGCTGCCGAATCGGAGCGGGTTTCCAAAGAGTGGGAATATCCCCTTGGGAAACCGGAAGCGGGAGTCATTGAGAAGGCCGTTAGGATGTACATGGGAACCGTTGCTTTATGCCAGGAGAAAAAGTTCGATACTTTCTCCTACAAATGTGTGGACGGAGTCGACCTGGAAATGGGGCTTACCCATGCCATTCCCTCCTCCTTGGTGGCTGATGCCGGATATCCGTATGTCGATGAAAACGATCTAGGTAATTCGGTTTCCCAACTGATGCTGAAATGGATTTCCGGGAAGCAGGTCACCTTTATCGAACATTATGAACATCATCCCGAATGGATTTTGTTGGGTGAAGATGGATACTGCCCTTCTGATTTTATTGAAGGTAAACCCCAGATCAAATACATTTCGACAGTGCTCCTTAAAGGAATTGCCCACTGCTCGAATATGAAAAAGGGGAGAATGACCTTGGCCTGTCTTTCGGAAACCCATGAAGGCTACCGGATGCATATTGTCACCGGGGAAGGGAAAGAACGGCCCAAATGGGTGGAGATGGGCGTTCCGCTGCCCTCGTGGCCCAGCATTACCTTTTATCCCGATGTGCCTGTGCGGCAAGTACTCGACCATGTACAGTCGCAGCATTTTGCTGCTGTTTATGGGAACTATGTCAGCGAGTTGGTCGATTTATGTAAACTTCTGAACATTGAGGTGATTCTGGATACCCCTCTTTTATCTGCCGGAGAATGAAGCATCAGTATAAACCTTTGTCGTTTCTGTGCCTGATGTTTTTGACCATCGGGGCCATGTTTTGCATGAACGACATTTTGCTCCCCACGATGGTGGCACATTTTAAACTGAGTTACTTTCAGGCCACCATGATTCAGTTCTCGTTCTATATCACCTACATCATCTGGCCCTTGCCCATCGCGTGGATGATCCATAAATACGGATACAAAATCAGTTTGGTTGTTGCCCTGTTTTTTTGCGCCTTGGGTTGTGCCTTGATTGTCCCGGCCAAACTTTTCAATTCGTACGGAATTGTTTTGTTTGCAATCTTCACCTTATCCACCGGGATTACGGTTGTGAATGTGGCGGCCAATCCTTTTGTAGTTTTGCTTGGCGATCCGGAAGGCGGACATGTGCGGATGAATTTTGTGCAGATGTTTTCAAGGATCGGCTATGCTACGACACCAGTTGTAGCTACTGCTCTGATTTACAGCAATACCGGCGAATTGCGCTTTCAGGTGCCTTATGCCTTGCTGTCTATCCTGATCGTGCTCATTGGTACGCTGATCTATTTTTCACGAATGCCCGCGATGAAAGCCGATGAAAGCGATATCTTTTCCATCAAGGGCATTTTCAGGGAATCCCGTAAATACCCCCACCTCTTTTTCGGGGTTATCGCCATGTTTTTTTATGTGGGCGCGGAGGCGGGTACCGCAGGCTTTTTTATTCCCTACCTTCAAAATTTGGGTTTCACCCCCCAACAGGCATCCAACTACCTGACAATGTACTATGTGCTGGCTGCATTTATGGGATTGGCGGCGGTGGTGATCCTCCGGTACGTGAAAGCCCACAAGCTGGTCGGTTTTTATGGAATAGCCATGATCCTGG
>CAZLDP010000495.1:0-2605 GCA_964558145.1 uncultured Prolixibacteraceae bacterium
GGGTTACATCGGAAATTGGCGCAAGGCTATTCTGTGGGACCGTGAGATCACTCAAATCAGTATCAGTGATTCTCACGCGGATTACTTCATCCGCAACCTGGTTGCCATTCTGGGAGAGTTACGAGCTGCGTTTGCAGTCGTTAAACCTACTGCTTTTGTAGAAGTTGCTACTCAGGCCGCAGGTTAAGTTATCACCATAAAGGGGGTGGGGTAACCTGCCCCCCAAAAGGATGGGATAAAAAGATGGAAAAGAAGAAAATTCAATCCAGCGGAATGAAGTTACTAAGCAAAGAGGGAAGTTTCCAGGCGATTTTTAGTCGATTCAATGAAGTCGATAAGCAAGGTGATATAACCCTCCCAGGTGCTTTTGAGGATGGGGAACAGGTCAAAATTGCCGCCTGGGGGCATGACTGGGGATCTTTGCCAGTTGGCCGGGGTGCGATTTATCAGGATGATGAAAAGGCCTGGGTAGATGGAGAGTTTTTCCTCGATACTGAGGCTGGCATTGAGACTTACAAAACAGTAAAGAACTTGGGGAGCTTACAGGAATGGTCCTATGGATTCGACATTCTCGACAGTGAGCACAAGGACGGTTATCGGATCTTGAAAAAGCTGCAGTGTTTCGAGGTTTCCCCAGTCCTTGTGGGTGCAGGAAACCGGACCATGACTCAATCTATCAAGAGCCATGGCTCACAGAACGCAAAAGCCTTGTTATTGGAAATCCAGAGTTTGAAACGATGGAAAGAATATCGTGACATGCTGGACGAGATCAGGCAACTGAAATAAATCATTCGCCCCCATACTGAGAGCCGGCAAGTGGTAACTCAGTATAGGGGCAAACATAGAAAGGATTTTTATGAACTTACAATTATTTTACCAGACATTTACCCAATTGACCAGAGGTGAAAAATGAGCGTCTATCCAAAGACAGAAGACTATCGTGCTGCTTTTCATTTACTGGGTTACCGCTTTACCATGCGCAATTATGATAAATGTGTACTGTGCAATGGAGAAGAGATCGACTGGGTTAAACAAGAAGAGATTAATTGTCGGATGCGAGACATAAACCCCCTGTTCACCCCTACCCAGATAAAAAGTCAGTCGATTTACGCGGCTAGTCAGAACGTGATCAGTGGCGCGCCTAATTTGAAAAGGTAGTGATATATGGTTGCCACTCCTAGGATTTACTCTTTTCAGGATATCTGTGCACCCAGGCCGCCGGTCGAATATGCCATCGATGAAATCTTACCCATGAAGTCAGTGTCAGTTTTCTACGGCTATCCCGGGTCATTGAAAAGCTTCCTGGTACTTGACATGCTCATGGCCGTTGCCACTGGCAATAACTTCCTGCCGTCTATGCCAAATAGCCAGGATACTTCACCTGGTTATGGAGTTGAGAAATCCTCTGTTCTATGGATTGACTTTGACAACGGAACAGACGTCTCATTTGATCGTGAAGAAGCTGTAGGAAGATGCTATGGAGCCAATTTGACAACATCCTTTTACCATATTTCCATGCCGGAATGGAAAGGGATAAATAAAAAAAGTATTGACAGCATGATCGACTTAATCAAGAGCATTGGCAGCGAAACACCGAGGGTAATCTGTTTTGACACCCTGCTAAGGTTTTCCGGTGTGCAAGATGAAAACTCCAGTGAAATGGACCAAGTCATGAAATCACTCCGTAGGATAGCTGAAGAACTTTCTGCAGCTGTTATCGTGATCTCTCACTCCAATAAAACGAACAATGGCAGAGCCGGTAACGCCTTACGCGGTCACTCGAGTATCGAAGGTGGTGTTGACTCAGTATTCCGGGTTAGCAGGGATGCCCAAAGTGATGTTATTGATATTGAGCAACAAAAAGCCCGGCGCCATACAGTAAAACCATTTTCAGCTAGATTTACCTATAAAACCAAAGGCAATTCTAGAGAACTCGAAGAAGCGCGATTCTACAGCGTGTCTGGATCAGGGAATGTATCAGCTACGAAACAAACCAATAAACAAAATGATCTTGAGCAATTGATTCTCGAAACATTGGAAAATGCAGGTCAAAAAATGAGCAAAAACCAAATATGCAACTCCATCAAAAGACGACGGACCGACATTTACCAAACCCTGGAAAAACTCGAAAGAGATTTGGCAGTCGAAAAAACCAATCACCCAACAAACAATACTTGGTTCCTTTACGAAATTACGGATCTTGGAAGGACGCTGTTATGAGACCTGAAACTAACAAACGCATATGTTCCGGGAACAATGTTCCCGACCGGAACAGTATCTGTTCCCATAGTTCCCACCCCTTAAGGGGGGAACAGGGAACGGGAACAGTGGGAACACAGACCTATAGTTCCGGATTTGGGAACAGTGAACACAGACAGTAGAAAGACAGGATACATGGGAAAAGCACAAAGTAATTACGAAAAGGTAATCGCAAAGGCAATCGCCTCCGGAGCTCTGAATGCGGTGCCGGCCGGATCCGTCATGATGACCCACTGTTACCATGATAAAAACTGTGGGATCAACAAGGGTAAGGCTTGCGATTGTGATGTCGAGGTGGTTTTTGAGGTAAAACCAGGGGGTAAGAAACACGCCACAACCCCTACGC
>CAZLDP010000496.1:0-2599 GCA_964558145.1 uncultured Prolixibacteraceae bacterium
GGTCAACTACATTGTTAAGCTTATTGATGAGGCTATTCCTGATCTGCCGTTGATGGTGTTGTCAGAGGTTACCGACATGGGGAGGATCACCAAGCCGATAGCCACGGCCATCAAGGCGAGGGTGCTGGCCACCGCTGCCAGTCCGCTCTTCAATGGCAATCCCGATTTTTCGAGCCTCACCGACAACCGGGGGGTCAAGCTCTTCCCGGCCACCTATGATGCCGCCAAGTGGCAGAGGGCGGCAGATGCCGTCAAAGTGGCCATTGAGACGGCCGAGATGGCCAACTTCAGCCTGGTGAACCATTACCAGACCAAATACAACCACTCGCCGGCCATGATGAAGGAACTGTTGTTGCGCTCCATCGTCACCACCAAAGGTAATTCAGAGGTGATATGGGGATGCACCAACTTTCCTTTCAGCCATACCTACCAGCGTATGTTGCAGCCGCTGCTGATCACGGTGACCGATGCCAACCCGGTGAGTCAGTTTTACGCCGCGACGCTGCGGATGGCCGAACTCTACTACTCCAAAAACGGAGTTCCCATCGAGGAAGATCCGGACTTCCCCTATGAAGACCGGTACACCCTGCGGACTGCTGTTACCGCCGAAAGCGATTATGTACGTTCGGGAGAGACTACGGCCAGGCTTCATTTCGACAGGGAGCCCCGCTTCTATGCTTCCATTGCCTTTGACCGGGGAACGTATGTCCTGGAACCCACTTATTACTATGTGCAATGCAGGGCGGGTGAATTGGCCACCAAACGCAACAAGGGGGAATTCTCTGCTACCGGCTACTGGCCTAAAAAACTGATCAGCCCGCGCAACGGTTTCTCCGGTAATTCCTATGAAATCGACTACAGCTTCCCCTTCCCGATCATCCGACTGGCCGACCTGTACCTGTTGTATGCCGAAGCCCTCAACGAGGTGAAGGCCACCCCCGATGCCGAAGTGTATGAATACATCGACAAGGTCAGGGAAAGGGCCGGCCTCCCCGGCGTGGTCGAAAGCTGGGCCGCCCATTCCAAGTTCCCCGACAAACCCTCTAAGAAAGAGGGGATGCGGAAAATCATCCAGCAGGAACGCATGATCGAACTCTCCTTCGAAGGACAGCGCTTCTGGGACCTCCGCCGGTGGAAACTGGCTCTCGATTATATGAACCGGCCCATCAGGGGTTGGGATATCAGTGGTCGCGGACTGAACTTTTACAATGTAACCACCGTTTATACCCCAAGGTTCGAGTTCAAAGACTACTTCTGGCCCATCAGGGAAAATGAACGGATTAACAATCCCAATCTGGTGCAGAACCTGGGCTGGTAATCTTGCGGAACATTTAAATCATGAGAAATATGAAAAGATACAGAATATTGCACGCATTACTGGTCGCCTCGCTGATCCTCACCTTTGGTTGCGAAGAGACCGTCAGGGAACCCCTGTCGAAGGATAGCACTCCTCCCGGGCCAGTCACCGCTCCCACCGTGGTGAACATCCCCGGCGGGGCAGTGATCACTTACCTGCTTCCCAAAGAGACCGATCTGCTCTATGTGAAGGCAGAATACGAACTCTCCAACGGGGTAAAAGTGGAAACCAAAAGTTCCATCTATACCAATTCGGTGAAGGTGGAAGGATTCGGTGATACCAAGGAAAGGGAGGTAAAGCTCTATGCCGTCGACAGGAGTGAGAATTTATCCACTCCCATTACCGTCAAGGTGCAGCCCCAGACCCCACCGGTCCATGCCGTTAAGAACACTATATCGATCATTCCCGATTTCGGGGGAGCCCAATACACCTGGGTGAACGAGACCAATGCCGCTCTGGCTTTTATTGTCCTCGCCCCGGATTCCACTGGAAAGCTGAATCCCGTGGAAACAATCTATACCAGTGTCACCGACGGTAAGTTTACCGTCAGGGGGTTTGACCCCGAAGAGAAGATCTTTGGCATCGTCATCCGTGACCGCTGGGACAACTTCTCGGATACTGTAAAGATCGCCCTGACGCCCATGTTCGAGCAGAAACTTGACAAATCCAAATTTGATGACATCGTGCTTCCCGGTGATACCGACATGAATGGTTGGGAAGGAAGGTCCAATTATGTCTTTGACGATGACATCAACACCTTCAATCACTCCCTGGCCGGAACCGGCTGGCCCCAGTATTTCACCATTGACCTGGGGGTGACTGCCCGGCTGAGCCGCGTCATCGTCGTCCAGCGTCAGACATTTCCCTATACCCATGGAAACCCACGTTTGCTGGAAGTCTGGGGCATTGAGGAAGCGCCCCCGGCCGACGGAAGCTGGGACGGCTGGATCAAACTGCGCGATTGTGTGGCCACCCGGCCTACCCTCATGGGCGGTACCGCCGATGAAGATAACGAACATCTCAAAAAAGGAGATGAATACTCCTTTACCCTCGAAGACCCGCCGGTCAGGTACATCCGCTTTCTGGTCAACGAAACCTGGGGCGTCACCGGCTTCATCCACTTTGCTGAAGTCACCTTTTACGGACAGGTGGTCCAATGATTTTAATCCAAAAACTGTAACAAGATGAAGATAGCTATAAAAACGACCCTGTTCCTGGTGCTGTTCGCCTGGATCTTCACGG
>CAZLDP010000497.1:0-2594 GCA_964558145.1 uncultured Prolixibacteraceae bacterium
TTACCGTCATCTGGGTGAATATGAAATGGCGGCCCTTTATTACCGGAATGCGGTCAGGCGCAACCATCCCGACCCGAAAGCCCTTCTCTGGAATGCTGAGATGTTGCGTGCCAGTCAGAAATATGAGGAAGCGCTTGAAAACTACCGCGCCTACCTGGAGGAAGTTCCCGGTGACCAGCAGGCATTGAACGGGATCGAATCGATTCAGTTGACACAGATGTGGATTGCCAATCCCACCCGTCACATCATCAATCCCGAAAAAGAACTCAATTCGAGGGAGAGTGATTATGCGCCTGCCTATACCGACCCAAAAGGGAACGAACTCATTTTCACATCGACGCGCAAGGCGGGTACAGGTAAACGCAAAAGCATGATCACGGGGCAGACCTTTGCCGATCTCTATAAGTCGGAGTATAATTCCCAGCGGCAGAAATGGGAAATCCCCCAACTGATCGATCAGAATCTGATTGTGAACACCATGGATGAGGAGGGAGCCCCGGCTGTTTCTTCTACAGGAAGTCAGATGCTTTTTACCCGGTGCCGGTATGAAAAGTCCATGAACATGGGTTCACAGATCTATTCTACCTCGCAGGTAAGGGGGAGCTGGGCCGAGCCGGTGAAGGTCGAACTGTTCAACGACAGCATCCTGGTGGCTCATCCGGCCCTCTCACCCGATGGTTCCACCCTCTATTTCGTCTCCGACCATGGAGGCGGTCAGGGGGGCAAGGATATCTGGAAGGCGGAAAAAAGCGGTGGATCCTTCAGGAATCCGGTCAATTTGGGTCCGAGGATCAATACTCCCGGGAATGAGATGTTCCCGTTTATGAGAGACAACGGCGAGCTCTATTTTTCATCTGATTACCACAAAGGAATGGGTGGCCTTGATATTTTTAAGGCAGAAATGGATGCAGAGGGCAACTGGAATATCGAAAATATGGGGTATCCGGTCAATTCCTCGATGGATGATTTCGGAATAGCCTTTGTGCCGGGCAAAAACCAGGGTCTTTTTTCGTCGAACCGGAAAGGGACGCGCAGCGATGATATTTATTCATTTGTGGTACCTCCCACCATTTTTCAGGCTTCGGGCGACGTGTACAACAAGGAGGATGGAAGCAGGATCGAGGGGGCCACAATCCGGGTCATCGGCACCGATGGTACCAATCTCAGGATGAGGGCCCAGAATGGCAAGTTCCAAATGAAACTCAATCCCGGAACCGAATATGTGTTTGCCGCTTTTAAGGATGGCTTCCTGAACGACAAAGCCAGGGCTACCACCGAAGGGTTAACCGACAGCAAGGATTTCCGTTTTGAGTTCAAACTGACCCCCATCGATGCTCCCATCAAACTTGACAACATCAATTACGAATTCGGCAAATTCGACCTGCTTCCCGAATCGGTGGTTGCCCTTGATTCCCTGGTTAAGCTGCTTGAACTTAATCCTACCATCACGATAGAACTGATGGCCCATACCGACCATATCGGAGGAGAGCAGTTCAATTTTGATCTTTCCCAGAAGAGGGCTCAGAGTGTGGTAAATTATTTGATTCAGAAAGGGATAAGTCCCGGCCGGCTGGTTGCCAGAGGGTATGGTGAGACATGGCCCAAGATGGTTACCCGTGAAATCGCCTCCCGGTATGAGTGGCTTAAACGGGGTGATGAACTGACGGAGAAGTTTATTGAAGCACTTCCGTCGGAAGAACAGAAGGAGGTAGCCAAGGCCATTAACCGCCGCACCGAGTTCAGGGTGCTGAGCTCCGACTATATCGAAAAATTCGAATAAAGGCCGGGAGTTCTGCTCCCTTCAGCTTCAGCCTTGACCCCGGCCTCAGCCTATAACAATCTTCGTTCCGATGTGGCACTGGAGGCACCGTTTTAGGTTACAATAGCGATTCTTCAGTTGCAACAGCGCTTGCGACTCGAAAGCTGATTCCGGTGTGGCTCCGAGGGCTGACCAGCGCGAAATCACTGAGTTTGCCTCGGCAGGGAGTGCCTCAAGCCACATCAGCGCCTTATCTTTCAGGTAGTCGGCCTGGGTTTGGTTGCCATAGACAAATACAAAGGGTACCAGGGTGTTGATGATCAGATTGTCGATGGCCTCGTTTCCCAGGTGTTTCACCTGATCGGGTGAGGGAAGGTTGAATCTGAAATGGGTGTTCCAGTAAGGGGAGGCTGCCACCTGAAACAGGCGCCTGATCTCGCGGATATCGGTGGTGCCGGTCACGTGGGAAAAGAGGCTTTCCGACTGATGAAACAAGGCTGCGAACTGCGCAATCCGGAGGGTGGGAAAATTGACCGGACGCAGCCGGTGAAATTTCCAGATGTGTCCCGGCAAGGGATGAAGATCATATTTCTTTGCCAGAAAATCAAATTCTCTCCTCAATTCGAGGAAATAGTCGTCGCCCAGCAACTCTTCGTGGAGCAATCCCGACTGGCCGAAAAAGAGGGCTTCCAACTGGTGCAAATTGTCGCGGTGCTTCCCCGGAATGGAGGAGGGGAGTGCGCGTGCCGTCATTTCAAAGGGAAGCGCGTTGGTTTTAAATCCGAAATTCCTCGCCAGCAGGTGGTAAAAGGTTTCGTTCCAATCGTGGTTGTTC
>CAZLDP010000498.1:0-2585 GCA_964558145.1 uncultured Prolixibacteraceae bacterium
GCAATATTTTAATTTCTATTTCAGCGTGATTGACAAAACCATTACCTGTAAAGACTCCAAAGATGAACTTGTGGTTGCAGAAGGAGACAGGGTTGAGATATTCTTTAGCCCCACTTCCGATCTCAATAAATATTACTGTATGGAAATTGCTCCCAATGGAAATACCCTGGATTATGCGGCACAATTCTATAGGAAATTTGATTATTCATGGGATTTTGAACACTTCGCTGTTATCAGTAGAATAACGCCCACGGGCTATGTTGCGGAGGGACGTGTATCTTTGGTTGAGCTGGAAAAATTGCACATTGATTTAAAAAAGGGTTTTTATTTGGGAATTTTCAGGGCTGATTTCACGGAAGAAAATGAAGATTCAGTGATTTGGTATTCCTGGCAACATCCCCGGGTAACAAATCCTGATTTTCATATTCCTTCTGCATTTGGTAAATGCAAATTGAATAAATTCAAAATAGGCTTTAAAAGGTTTCATTCACTGATAATCTAAAAAAGACTATATTGTCCGATACTTTGTTATTACTTGATTTTAAAGTAATAATTCATTCATACATAATCAATTATTAACAATTTCATTATTTAGTTATGAAAAATAATCTCTTCCTTTTCTTATTATGTTCGTTATTCCCTGTGTCAATATTATTAACTGCTTGTGGTAACAAGTCGACCGGGATTGACACGCAAAAGATGAAATTAGCGTTGAAGGACACGTTGTACAACCTCCCGGTAGAACCGGAAGCAGGGAGTCAACGCCTGCAAACGCTCCTGAAAGAGTTCCCCGACCTCGAAAGTTGGGAAAAACGTAAGGAGTGTTTGCGCGAAGGTATGTTAACTGCGATGGAATTGAACCCGCTACCGGAAAAACTACCCATGAAACCATTATACACGGGGCATATTGCCTTCGAACATTACACGGTTGACAACGTGGCTTTCGAGTGTGTTCCAGGGTTATGGGTGATCGGTAACCTGTACAAACCGGTGGGCAAAAGTGCTTCTTATCCTGCCATGCTTATGCCGCATGGTCATGGTAAACGGGAACCGTTGGCAGAAGCTCCTCGTTTCCTGGAAAAATCACAATACCTGGCTGCTGCACTTGCGCAAATAGGTGTGATAGTTTTCGCCTACGATATGTTCGGGTTCGCGGAGTCGGCGTATCACGTTGGAACCAAGTCGCATAACTCATCCCTGGCCGTGAGCGTTCAGACATGGAGCAGCCTAAGGGCCGTTGACTTTCTCTTATCCCTAAAGGATGTCGACCCGGAACGTATAGCCATATCCGGTAGATCGGGCGGCGGTACACAGAGTTTCCTCGCGGCTGCACTTGATGAACGTATATCGATATCGGCTCCGGTAGACCAAGTATCCAGCTTTTTCCCCGGTGGTTGCACGTGTGAAAGCGGCCGGCCCATACATTCACAATGCGGCACATTAAGTAATAATGTCGAAATCGCTGCAATGGCAGCACCTCGCCCACAATTACTCATTTCAGAGGGAAAGGATTGGACACGAACTGTACCCGAAGTGGAATTCTCTTATCTTCAAACAATTTATGGGTACTACGGGAAAGCAGATTTAGTGGAAAACGTACATTTTGCCGACGAGAGACATGAGAATACATACAATAAACGGTGTGCAGTTATAAGGTATTTTGCAAGACAATGGAACCTGGATCTTGACTTGATTACCGATGAAAATGGGGAGTTTGACGAAACACGGTTCACTTTTTTAACCGCTGAACAATTGGCTGTATTTCCCGATAAACAACTTCCGGAAGGAGCTTTACACGCTATGGAAGAAATTTATGAAGCACTTTGCGTAAAACGGTGAGAACCTATAATTTGCTCGTCGAACTCACGTTAAACTGAAACTTTCGGGAATATCCCACGGATAATACCACTTATATGCGGCAAGCGAAAACATACTCGCCGGAAGCTACAATACATCAGCAGATTCAATAAGCCTAAGGAATTTTACTCTCCAGATATTCTGTGGCTTCAAGCGTATCAATGTCAGTATCAACAATCAGATACCTGGTTTTGGACCGCAAAGTACCGCCAGGTTTCGCATTAACCAGAGGATAATTGTCGTCGGTTACAAATATTTCAATTGTAAAAGTTCCGTCAGTCTGCTCGTAACTTAACAAATTTCCTACAGCGCCTAATCTCTTTTCAAAAACCACTTTATTTGTTCCCGGAGAAAAACTTACCGAGGCATTGATTAATGAAGAGATATAGTTCGATCCATAAATATAGGCGCTTCCGGTTTCGACCAACGATCTGTTACCAAAAGTATCCACGTTCTGAGCATTGATGGAAAGATTTCCCTGAATACCCATCGATTGGGGAATATTAATCACAGCAAAATAACAACCTTTGTTCGTGTCAAAGTTTTCTGTTTTATAATCGATCTTTAAAGAATCTTTGAGACCTTCTCTGATATTCCAACTCAGAATACAATAGGATCGGTTCACATCTTCCGCCGGATAAAGGTTTACCCTGAATCGATAATATCCCGATTGCGTATTCATTTCTCTTATTTTAGCAGCATACACGATGGGGCCATCTTTTATATAC
>CAZLDP010000499.1:0-2584 GCA_964558145.1 uncultured Prolixibacteraceae bacterium
GTATGGCAAATTCCTATTTCAACCGGGCCATGGCCCGAGAAATCCTGGGGAGACCCGGTTTTGAAAGCGACTACCAGATTGCAGGAGATTTAAACCCCCGGTACGACCTTTCCAAATTCACCCTCCCCGCGGATCAGCTTGCCCAACAATCGTCAGGTTCAAAGCCACAGAGCGGCGCTCCCCCTCAGAGCGCTTCCGGTCAGGGGGGAACTCCGTCGCAAACCCAAAGCCTTTCGGATGAGGCCAAAGAGAAAGAAAAAACGAAAGAGGAAGAAATCAGGCGCCGCAGAAGAATGAACCTCATTATTTCCGACAACCGCAACATCAGGCGGGAGCAAGAGGGAATGACCCAACCCGACGATCCCTTTGTCCAGAACCGGAACATCGCCATTGACCTGCATCCCCTGTTTGAATTATCTGCATTCGCACAAAATTCAGTTAATTATGAGCGACTGCAATATTACAATCCGGAAATCGAGAAACTCAACAGCGCGAACAACTACAATCCGCTGATGACTTTCACCAACAAACCGAATGCCGGTTATCAGGATCTCTTCCGTAATTATGTTTTGTTCTTTACTGAGAAAATAGGGATAGCCCCCATCAGTCACAACTACCTGAACAGGGGAATATTCCACTGTCTTACGGGAAATTACAATCAATCCATCCTTGACCTGGAAGAAGCCATCCGGCTTGATTCGGCCAACACGCTGGCTTATTTCACAAGGGGCAACTGCAGGTATCATATCGTGGAATATATTGAAACACTTCCGGGGCATACCGGAGAGATGGTCGTTTCCACACGCGGAGAGAAAGGAACTTCCGGCGAAGAAACCCAGTCCGTGGTACTCAGCAACGACTATGACATCATTGTGGACGATTTCAGCAAGGCCATTTCCCTGAGACCCGATCTCTTCTTCGGGTACTACAACAGGGCATTTGTTTACCTGAAGCAGAAGAAATACGAACAGGCAATGGCAGATCTCGATAAGGCCATCGCGCTGGAACCTGAATTTGCCGAAGCCTTTTTCAACCGTGGATTGACCAAAATATTCCTCGACGACACCCGTGGTGGAGCGCTGGATCTCTCCAAAGCTGGAGAACTGGGGCTGGTAGAAGCATACAGTGTCATAAAACAGTATTGCAATTAAAATCGTAAGGGAATTGACAACCATCTGCTAAAAAAAAGATGCCGAGTACAATGCCTCTTGCCGAACGTTTAAGGCCGCGGAGCCTGGACGAGTTTATCGGTCAGGAACATCTGGTGGGCCCCGATGCCGTTTTGAAAAAGATGATCCAGTCGGGGAATCTCTCTTCCCTCATTTTATGGGGACCTCCGGGTGTTGGGAAGACTACCCTGGCACGGATCATTGCCACCACGCTCGATCGTCCCTTTCACACGCTGAGTGCAATCAACTCAGGGGTAAAGGATGTCAGGGAGGTCATTGAAAAAGCCCGAAATCAGCAATTCTTCGGCCGGCCCAATCCCATCCTGTTCATCGATGAAATTCACCGGTTCAGTAAGTCGCAGCAGGATTCCCTGCTTGGGGCGGTGGAGTCGGGGACAATAACCCTGATAGGAGCCACTACGGAAAATCCTTCGTTTGAAGTCATTGCCCCCCTGCTTTCCCGTTGTCAGGTTTACGTCCTGAACCCGCTCGACAAAGACCATCTATTGCGTCTGGTTGATATTGCCCTGACAAAAGACACGGAGTTGAAACAGCGGAAGGTACACGTTGCCGAAGATGAAGCGTTGCTCCGTTTCTCGGGAGGTGATGCCCGCAAATTGCTGAACATACTCGAGTTGGTCGTCAACGCCGGAGATACCGGGGAAATAACCCTCACCAATGAACTGGTCCTTAACCTGCTTCAAAAGAACATGGCCCTTTACGACAAGCAGGGAGAAATGCATTATGATGTGATCTCTGCCTTCATCAAAAGTGTAAGGGGAAGCGATCCGGATGCGGCTGTCTACTGGCTGGCCAGGATGATTGAAGGAGGTGAAGATGTGAAATTCATTGCGCGAAGGCTGGTGATCCTGGCCGCCGAAGATATCGGACTGGCCAATCCCAATGCGCTCCTGCTCGCACAAAGCTGTTTTGATGCAGTCCACCAGATCGGGAATCCCGAATCGAGGATCATCCTTGCTGAATGCACCATCTACCTGGCAACCTCCCCGAAAAGTAATTCGGCTTATGCCGCAATCGAAGCGGCGTTGGAATGTGTCAGAAACACCGGCGACTTACCCGTACCACTCCATCTTCGCAATGCGCCTACCAAGCTGATGAAAGAACTCGGATATCACAGCAACTATAGATATGCTCACGATTATGAAGGCAATTTCGCGAAACAGGAATACCTTCCCGACAAAGTGAGTAAAGAAAAATTTTACGCGCCTCAGGTAAATGCTTCTGAAGCAAAAATCCTTGAAAGGCTGAAAACCTGGTGGGGAAACCGGTTTTGAAGGGGGAAAACCTCGCCTTTTTCAACCTATTTTTCTAATTTTACAAAATATAAATCAAGCAACCATGAACAGACTGATCTTATTTCTCATTGGCGCGTTATTTCTGATCCCCGCCTATGC
>CAZLDP010000500.1:0-2583 GCA_964558145.1 uncultured Prolixibacteraceae bacterium
CTGTTGCTGTCGATTTTCGCATAAGAAAAACCTTCCTGCCTGAACATATTGCAGAAGGGCGAGCCCCAGTAGCTGAGAACGGGATTGCCAAAGTTGCCGTTCTGCACGGTTTCGATTTGGAAGTTGACAATAATGAAACCGTCCTTCAGCCAGAAGCTTTCCTTTCCGTTCAAGCCGTTGTGGGTTCTGCCATATTCCGTCACATCGAACCCTTTTGCAGCTGCAAACAGGTCATTTGGCAAATAGTATTCACCGTACCACTTTTGCACCGACCGGGTGGCTGCATTGGCATCAACCCCTGCGGGAAGCCATGTTTTCGGGTCGACAAAGGTTCTCTGGTACTGGGACAGGATGACCTGATCCAGCCAGCCAACAGGCCTGGACGCCTTTTCAAAGGAATCCCTGTTCAGGCCAAGAATCCTGGCGGTGTCGGTTATTTCACTTTCCGCGACGTTCCGGAAGTCATCCCCCAGAACCATGGCCTTTGGATTGTCACGATTCCTCCCTGCGGGCTCTATCTTGACGAAATAGTTCATTTTTCCGTCAAAGTCCTCATGGTACCACAAGTCCACTTCCTGGCGCCCGGTGCCGTCCCGCTTCACATAGTAAAACCTTGGAGTGATAATGACATGGTCTGCATCACTGTAATAATTTCCATGGGTCATCAGGTCAAAACGGAAGGCATAGCCGGTTTTCAGCGCCCCTTTGTTCTTATGGGCGCTATGGCTTCCTTCCAGCAGCGGCAGCGTAAAGATGGGCAGAATTCCCCGTGCCTTTCCTTCCTCGTCTTTCGTTCCGGTAAAATAATAGTTTCCGGTATGCTTCGAGGTGTCCTTCCCCGCCCGGAAAACTTCCTGCCATAGTGCATCGGTGACATCGGTTATTTTCAGCCCGTATATCCTTCCGACGACCCTGACGGGGCTGTCGCGCACGGCTACATAATTGGAAACATCCAGGTTCGCAAGGGCCTGGGTTCGTATCATGTCCGGAGCATTCACAGCTATCTCCCGGAATCGCACCGTATGGTTGCCTTCAGGAACCCATGTTGGAATGAAAATGTCCATTTCGTCATACGCCGCTGTCATGGGAATGGAATACCAGGTGTCTTTCGGAACGAAACAAGAATTCAGCGGCTCATCGGTTCCGATGTAAACGTCGAACGGAAACCTGACCTGCCTGTCCCGCGTATATTTTCTGCAGTCCATGGTTCCATTTTTGGCGTAGCCGGGGATGTTCAAGTGTTCTCCCGATGTCAGGAACCTGATGCGGGAAGGCCTGCCAAGAACCAGCGCTGAACGGGTTCTGTCGGGATTCATTGTCTGATCATTGTCCTGATCGTCGCGAACCCCTGAATTGCATACGACAGGGGTATGAACAACGACGCTGTTGGCAGATGTGATTTGCTCTGTGAGCGTTGCGTCATGCGTTGGATTGACTGTTTGTGAAAGCCTTCGATAATTTATCGTGCCTGTGGTGTCATGGTCGCCATTCAGCGTTGCATCGGGAATTTTTATTTGGTTCTTGAAAAACACGTTTTCACCGCAGACAGGGCTGTTCGGAAGGCTTATCGGAGCTGGTGCGTTCCCATTTATTGAAGGGCCATTGCTAAGAATCACCTGGCCGTTCAGTTCCAGGTAATCGTTCTGAGCTCTAAATTGCGCCACGGCATTTTCAGCGACAGTTCTTTGATTTGTGATGGCGGGAACCACGGGTTTTGATGTTGACCCCGCCAGGTATTTGTCTCCCAAATCCACCACATAGCAATCCGCAACCGCATCATACTTGATAGTATTGTTCGTTACCGCTTCAGCGAAAGGATCGTTCAAAACATGATCCGAAGGGTGAGGCTTATGCGAAAGCGTAATTCCAGGTGCAGCAATTCCTGTGGCCTGAAGGGTGGTTTTGCCTTGAGGGAGCGCGCCATTGACGATGGTCGCGCTGTCGGGTACGAATGCTTCAAAATGATCCAGTGTCCAGTAGGAATAGCTGCGGTTCACCATATGGGCATCAGAGTACGCCACTTCGGTGCCGGACATATCCACCCACTTTGAAACCCAGTTTTCGTGGCCTGGGCAGTCGTCGTTGATCCCGTCTCCATTTTTGTCCCTGCAGCCGTTGCTTAAGTGACCAGGGCAACTATCGTTTATGCCGTTTCCGTCGGAATCGTTGCAATAGGTTCCCTTTACATGATGCATGGTGCCCGAGCCGCAGGTCTTGCTTTCCAAATGGCCGTGATCTTCCTGCCACGTAAGGTGATAGGTGGCTTTAACCCGGATGGGGATGCTTTCGGTACGGGTATGCTGCGTGAAAGCATGATCGGTCAGAAGCTCTTTTGTCCGCACATTGACATACAGGTTCTCCCTGACAGGTATTCCCTGATCCACATCAAAAAGTTCATTGCCCCGCTAGTCCGCCCGAATGATGCAGGAGGCACCGGGAGTTAGATTGGATGTTGGATGGGTTATTTCGTTTTCTGTCGAAGCAGGGGTCACTGCCGGAACGGGGGTTGGGGATGGGGTAACAGTGATTGGAATTGGGGTTGGGGACGGAGATGGGGTTGGGGTTGGAGTTATGGTTATAGGG
>CAZLDP010000501.1:0-2573 GCA_964558145.1 uncultured Prolixibacteraceae bacterium
GATCCATCACCTCAGTGCAGGCGGTGTATGTTCCGGCTGATGACCTAACCGATCCCGCTCCGGCCACCACTTTTGCCCACCTCGATGCCACTACCGTACTGAGCAGAAAGATTACCGAACTGGGTATTTATCCCGCTATCGATCCGCTCGATTCCACTTCGAGGATTCTGACGCCCGAAATTGTCGGGGAAGAGCATTACCAGTGTGCACAACGGGTGATACAGATCCTCCAGCGCTACAAGGAATTACAGGATATCATCGCCATCCTGGGAATGGAAGAACTTTCGGAAGAAGATAAACTGGCGGTCCACCGCGCACGGAGGGTTCAGCGTTTTCTCTCCCAACCCTTCTTCGTGGCCCAGCAATTTACCGGTATCCCCGGAGAATTGGTGGCTATCGGTGATATAATCAGGGGATTCAACATGATCTTAGACGGCGAAATGGACAAATACCCTGAGGCAGCATTTAATATGGTGGGAACCATCGAACAGGCAATTGCCAAGGGAGAAAAGATTCTGGCGGAACAGTAATCTGTCGTTGTAAATGAATCAATAGCATGTCATGTACCTCGAAATCATCTCACCCGGGAAAATAATATATCAGGGAGAAGTCAAACTGGTCAGCCTCCCCGGAAAGAAAAGCCCCTTTGAAGTGCTGAAAAATCACGCACCCATCATCTCCACCCTTTCCCGCGGAATTCTCCGTGTGGTGGAAGAAAACGGGAAGGAGAAGTTGTTCCAGATTGATGGCGGAGTGGTGGAAAATAAGGAGAATCGCATGGTCGTACTGGTCGACGGCCTTTAGTGCACCGGTCCCCGCGGTCCGACGACATGGTCTCAGTAAGCCTGCATCCTGCATGAAAAACAGAAAATTTCTCATAATCCGGTTCAGTTCCATTGGCGACATTGTGTTGACAACGCCCCTGATGCGATGTCTGAAGCTACAACTCCCGGATTCAGAAATCCATTTTGTTACCAAAGATAAATACCGGGAATTGGTTGCGGCCAATCCTTATATCGATAAAATCCATTATCTGACCGATCATTTCGGGCAACTGGTCAGGATACTGAAGGCCGAACAGTTCGATGTGGTTCTTGATCTTCACCATAACTTCCGCAGTCTGTTAATTAAGCTGGCCATCCATGCACCAGCCCGTTCCTTTCAAAAACTGAACATGAGGAAATGGATCCTGGTCAACCTGAAATGGAATCTGCTGCCTAACGAGCATATTGTGGACCGGTATTTCCGTGCGCTTTCCGGTTTCCCTGTTTTCAACGACGGTAAGGGGCTCGACTTTTTCATTCCGGAAGGCGGGGCGTATGATTTTTCTGCCTTGCCGCCGTTTTTCCGGGACGGCTATATAGCGGTAATCATCAGCGGAACTTATGCTACCAAGCAATTGCCGGCCGAGAAGGTTTCCGGAATCTGCGACAGCATTCCATATCCGGTCATTCTGGTCGGAGGCAATTGTGAAACGCCCATGAGCCGTGAAATAGGCCGGCGGGTGGGGGACCACGTCTTGAATCTGGCGGGGAAAACCTCCATCAGCGAATCGGCCAGTCTGGTCAGGGAGGCCCGCCTGGTACTCTCCAACGATACGGGCATGATGCATATAGCCGCTGCTTTCGGGAAGAAAATTTTATCGTTTTGGGGAAATACGGTACCTGCATTCGGAATGATTCCCTATTTACCCGGTTCCGCTTCTGAAATCATGGAAGTAAAGGGGCTGAAGTGCCGTCCCTGCTCCAAACTGGGCTATAAAAAGTGCCCGAAAGGTCATTTCCGCTGTATGAACGACATGGATATTTCGGGGGTAGTCGACTGGATAAAAAAGAATTACGACTCCTGAAGGTTAAGCTTTTGTTTTCATTTTGTTCCGGCTCCTGCCCATTAAAGGGTTAACCTGTCAAAGGCATCTGCCATTCTTTTAAGCCCCTCTTTAAGCACAGATCTTGGACACCCGATGTTGATCCGCTGCCATCCCTCGCCTCCGGCGCCGAACCGGGCTCCGTTGTTTAGGCCTACTTTAGCCCTGGCGATGAGAAATTCCGAAAGCTGCTTGTCGTCCATGCCATAATCCCGGAAATCGAGCCATACCAGGAAGGTCGCTTCGGGTTTAATCAGTTTTACCCGGGGAAGGCGGGTGGCCAGGAACTTCTCGAGATAGTGATAATTTTCCTCTACATACGCCATCATCTGTTCAAGCCACTGTTGCCCCTGGGTGTAAGCGGCTTCGAGGGCAATGGTGCCGGGAATATTGCCGTTGGTGATGTGCAGGGTCTGAAGGAGGGCTTCAAATTTACTGTGGATTTCCGGATCGGGGATGATGGCATAGGAGGTGGATAATCCTGCCATATTGAAGGTTTTGCTGGGAGCCATGCAGACAATGGCATGACGGGCTGCCTCTTCCGAGACCGTCCACCAGGGGGTATGAACCTGTCCGCTGAAAATCAGGTCGCTGTGGATTTCATCCGAAACGACCATGAGGTGGTGCCGTTGACAGATTTCAGAGAGGGCTTCCAGTTCCTGCCTCTTCCATACCATTCCCCCGGGATTATGGGGACTGCAAAGGA
>CAZLDP010000502.1:0-2564 GCA_964558145.1 uncultured Prolixibacteraceae bacterium
TCGCACAACTCCATTCACCGGAGTCTGCGCATGTATCCTTCCTGCCCACAGAAATAGCATGGCAGGCAGGAATAACAACAACAACTTTCTTTTCATGAATTCAGTTTTTGATTAATGTTAAAGTACATTGAACATTTATTGGCTTAATTCTTACAAATATTAAGACTTAAATGAAAATATACTAATGGAAACTTGCTGTCATTGCATGTAATTTTAACTATCAAGACGATTAAGACCTGATATTAAAGGAAAGAAGGTTAATATTTCATTATTCACATGCAGATTTTCATTCCTTCTTTCGAGGTCCTCAGCAAAACAAAATACAATTTTCATCTCTGGTTATAGGGGGAAACGGTCATGAGCTCCCTGCAACTCTCCATGGATATTTACTGAGATAAAAGCCAAAAATAAAATGATCGTTAGCGCCAGGAGTAAAATAGTCAGTCCCCTTTTTGTTTCCAGTTTTTGTGCAAGAGGTGAAAAAAACGAGGGATATTTTTTCCCAAGAAGAAAGATGATTATTCCAAAGTTTACCCAATACAAGTGGAGGTTCAGAAGAAAAATTCCTCCAAATACGCCTTTTACGAGATAGCTCAGGAGTATATACACGGCAAACCAACTGATAAAAACCCTCCGTACCTCTTTTCGCATAAAACTGCCTTCACTTTTCCGTACCGTGATCCATACATAAACTGCCAAACCAATAAAAAAGAGGGCGGTAACTACCGAAGTCAACCAGGCCGTCCCTGAGGGATTCGTAAAACTGCTGAAATTCTCCATGAGTTTGTCCGGTCTTAGCGTTCTGATAAACAGGACAAGCGGAATGAAAAAGAAAATAAGCCAGAAAGAACTTTTATTTTCCCATTTTTCAAGGGGAGTGGATTGTTCAGGCCATTCAGCGCTAAGCACGGAATAGGCCATGGATCCCCCTCCGAAGAAGCCCAGGCTGTATTCCATAACATTCCACATATTAAAGTTAATTTCAAGTGTTGTTCCCAACGTCTGAAGAAAATTCCCAAATGCAAAACCAAAGCCTGTTCCCAGCGCTGTAATAACAGCCACCCTGACAGGAGAGTAAAAATGGTTCCTGGCCATATACCACAACATGGCCAGGCCTGCTCCCAGACAGATTGCCCAGGTCTCATGGCGGGGTGGGGTCATCAGCACCTGGTGTTTCGTGATGAGAAAAGTGTAAAAAAGCAATCCTCCTGCAACCATTTCTGCTGAAATCGCTCCCCAGTTTACCCGTTTTTCCTTTGTGGAATTCATGGCCAATCCCATCATTCCGCCTCCCAACAGTCCCCATAATCCCCCAATAACAAAAAGCATCAACAAGCCATAGGCCGCGTTCGGGAAATTCAAACTTCTTCCATACCCGACAACAATCCCATAACTCATCATGCCGCCTGCTCCCCAACCGACAGCCGCGCTGAGGATGATCCCCAACATCCTATCATGCCACGCTTTCCTTTGTGAAACCAGAATCAGGGCCAAAGCGCCAATCCCCCCTGCCCAGGATGCACCCTGTTCATGCCCGAAATGCCCCCTGATGGCCCATGTGGTACCCAGTGTCATCGCTACAATCAAAACATGTATCCACTGCTTTTTCATATTCTTTTTCATTGTTGTCCGGTGAAATTAGTATTTTTACTCATGGTTATTCTTTTGTTTGCGACTTTAAAGGTAACCATACTGGGTTAGCCTATGGAGTCTGGCCGGGAATTTTAAAAAATTCTACCAGATTACAGTAATTCTATTAAATGATACCATTTATATATTCAGTTATGAACATGGTTTTTCCTACCATAGAAAAATATATTTATGAAAAAGGTTTGCTTTTTTATATCCTTATTTTTCGCCACTCAGTGGGGTTTCTGTCAATCTGAAAAAAAAGCTGTTGATCTTGACCTATTATACAGGGAAGAGCTAAAGGTCAATTTGTTTCCACAAGTCGATCCACTTAAGATAAAAGAAGTTCTTTTGTTTGTAGCAGAACCATCTTTCAAACCTGAGTACTCACTTCGAATTATGACTGTAGATAATCAGCATATTATGGAAGTTCGCTTGCTTGAAAAAAGTCTTTGGGGTGAATTATTGCAACGCGCAATCGAACGTGGTGACAAACCGTTATCACTCAGTGTTAGTTTTTTCTCTGTTCCTGTAAGCAATAAGTTTAAAAACAACATGTTGAAATCCTTTACTGAAGTTGTAGACAGTACGAAAAACGAAAATGATTTATCTGTAGGTGGTATTATATATCAATTTTGGATATTTGATAAAAAAGGAAAAATTCGGTCGGTTGAAGTTAATGCTCCAGAGATAGATACCATCCAAAATAGATTAGCCACTCTTTGCACGAGCATTGTTAATGATGTAAATAGTCGATCTTTCGATGAGTCTGAGTATAATGATAAACTGTAAGTGCCTGGCAAACGCCTTGGGCAATGGAATGTTGAAGTGGATGCTTTTCCCCTCTTTCCCTTCTGCCGCACCAAACGTCAGAAGTCGGGAGCTGATTAACGAAAGGAGCTTTGTTTAATAAGTAAATAAGTATATCATTTGTC
>CAZLDP010000503.1:0-2557 GCA_964558145.1 uncultured Prolixibacteraceae bacterium
TTATAATAACGATCCGCAAGTGAGTGGTGCTGTATTGGAAAGTGTGATTCCTGTAACTGTGGCTACCATTGCGGAGGTGCTTACTAAACCTGACAATACTACTGCATATTATATGGTGACCGGTACGATTACATCCATTGCTAACGCGGATTATGGTAATCTTTATCTGAAAGACGGCGATAGTGAAATATACGTGTATGGTTGTTATCCGGGTTATGGTGCAACTGGTAATGATAGAAAAGGTTTGTTAGCTGCAAAAGGGATTAAAGTGGGTGATAAACTGACAGTAATTGCACCAAAAGGTTCCTTTAATGGAGTACCTCAACTTGCAAATAGTTTTTATTTCAGCCACGTAAGTGGGCAATAAAATGGAATATTCTTCCATTATGAGTTTAATGGAGTAAATAAAAAAGAGGCTGTCTCAAAAGGACAGCCTCTTTTATTTATAATTTTTTAGAAAAATTAGTACCTTGCAGTACATGGTACTATAATTATTATATATATTTGCAGTACCTAATACATTGTTTGGGAAAGTACATTCATAATAATAGTTCTTTATATAGTTCAAAAGCCATCAGCCGGCTGTTTATCGCTGGAAATTGCCTCAAAGCAGAAACAATTAAACAAAGAAAGGAAACAGAAAATGAACATCGAAAATTCAAAAGCGCAGATGCGGAAAGGGGTACTGGAGTATTGCATCCTCCTGGTGCTCGACGGGAAGCCTTTGTACGCCAGCGACATCATCGGTGAACTCAAGGAGGCCCGCATGATCGTGGTGGAAGGTACCCTTTATCCCTTGCTGAACCGTCTGAAAAACGACGGATTGCTTACTTACAAGTGGGAAGAATCCTCACAGGGTCCCCCGCGGAAATATTACGAACTCACTAACGAAGGGCGCACATTCCTGGGGGAACTGGAGACTTCGTGGGGTGAACTGGTGGAAGCAGTGGCTAAAATCAGGAATCACAAAGCCTGAAAAAGATTTTTTAACAGAAAAGAAACAGAAAAAACAGAATTATGAAAAAGACATTCACGATCAATATAAGCGGCGCTCTTTTCCATATCGAAGAGGATGCCTATGAAAAGCTGCAGGGATATCTGCTGAAGTTGAAGGAACATTTTGGAAATGATGCGGAAGGCCGGGAGATTGTGGCCGATATTGAAAACCGGATCAGCGAGCTTTTCACCGAAAAGGCAAAGGGAGAAAACAGGGTGATCAGCGCAAAATGGGTCGACGAAGTGATCAGTACCATGGGAACTCCTGAAGATTTTCTGGAGCAGGAGCATACCGGAGAACCCCTTTTAGCAGTCAAGGGCCGGAAGAGGCTTTACCGTGCCACCGACAACAGGGTGATCGGCGGAGTTTGCAGTGGACTGAGCGCTTATTTTAAGGTCGATCCCCTGGTCATGCGGATTCTTTTCGTAGTGCTCTTTTTTGCCAATGGGATTGGTTTGTTGGCTTATCTGATCCTCTGGATTGCCGTTCCAGGAGCGGTGACCACCGCCCAGAAGCTCGAAATGCGGGGGGAGGAGGTAACCATTTCAAATATCGAAAAACGTGTCCGTGATGAAAATCCGGAAATGAAAGCAGGACAGGCCGTTGGGGTGACCGGCCCTTCCCCTGCGGAAAACCGGCCTGGCCGTCAGGATGATGCCGGTTCCCGTGCGGCAGGGTCCATCCTGAAAATTGGGGTTACAGTCATCGGTATTTTCCTGATCGTGGCCGGTTTCCTGGGACTCCTGGGTCTGATTTCATCCCTGGTCGTGGGGCATACCTTCTTTTCGGATTTGACCCTGACAGTGAACAACGACTTTCAGGTTTCCGGGCTTCTTAACCAGTTCATATCCTCCGGCGGGGTATCCTGGGGATTATTCCTCGTGGCTTTGCTGGCAGGAATCCCTTTGTTAGCCATGCTTTATGTGGGTACCAAGCTGGTTTTTAATTACAAGTCGAACAACACGGCTATTGGCCTGGCCATGGTGGGGATTTGGCTGCTTGCCCTTGTCGGACTGGTCGCTGTTGCGGCCCGGGAAGCCGGAAACTTCAAAAGCAACGCTACCCTCTCGGGCACGGAAACCCTCTATCCCACACCGGGGAAAACCCTTTACCTGAAAGTTGCCGAAGACAAGTTTGAAAACTTCGGAGAGATGGGGGCCAATTTGCCCCGCTGCAAAGCCGTCATGGCCGACGACAAGGTGTTACTGCTGGGGGAACCCCGCCTCGATATCGAAAAATCTGCCACCAACGACTTTGTCCTGGTGATTAAAAAACAATCCAGGGGCCGCACCCAGAGTGATGCCAATGAAAACATTCGCACCATCGTTTACAACTACCAGTTGGCCGATACTGTCCTGACACTCGATCCCTGGTTCCTGCTGGGAGATCAGGCCAAATGGCGTGGCCAGCGCCTCAATATGACCCTTAAAGTGCCCGAGGGAGCGGCAGTATTCCTCTCCGACGGGATGGAGGAGATCGTATGGGATATCGATAACGTTTCCAATACTTGGGACGGCGATATGGTCGGAAAAACCTGGATCATGCTGCCCGAAGGACTTA
>CAZLDP010000504.1:0-2553 GCA_964558145.1 uncultured Prolixibacteraceae bacterium
GTTTGTCTTTTTTTTGATCCTGGGTTAATAAAAGGCGGGAGCGACAAGCGTTCCATCCCTCCAAATAGAAAGCAGCTGCATCGGCAAAGTTTATTTCATTGCCTTCCGGCTCAACTGCGAAGCAGGCATAGTCAGTCTCTTTTGCGGCTATTTCAGCCTTTTCAAACGTCATCTCGCTCGGCATCCTCTCGGCTATCCGCTTCTCCACCTCCTGATTGCAAAAATCATTGACCAAGGATTCACCCCAATCAATCATTAAGTTGTCATTTTCACCCAACCCCATGTTCTCCAATCCAAAAAAGGATTTATAGTGTCTGCTGATTTTATTTCGGCTTATCTTCTCTTTCATCTCTCGGTGTTTTTGATTTCTATCCCCGGTTTTATATGTTCACTAAACGTGTTCATATAACATAGTTAGCGTGCATTAAAACTGCTGATTTTTTCCCCTGTAATATTTCCTCTATGTCAGAATAAGGGTGAATATTCCCCTCTTTGCGTGGGACTACACACCATGAACAATTATTAGGACAACCCCTTGTAAGAAAACCATAACCATGTTTTAATCCTGGATAAAGTGAATAGTCAGGTAAACATCTTTCGATCCATGGTTCTAATTTAATTTTTACATCATACCCTGTACCTCCCTTAATAATCTCCCTTGCGTTTACTACAAACCCATTGTCCGGTGAGAATGTAAAAACCTTGCTCTGATAAACTTTTTCGTACTCATAGAAATGGTTTACCCACTCAACCGAATCACCTAACGACTTATGATAAGATGAAATCTTCATTAGAGCAAGATTAGGGAAATTATGCCCGTCAATATCAAGGAGTCCGATTCTCATTTCATTTCCCCCCGAATAAAGTAAGCCCCTACAATAGAACTATCTATATGTATTATTTTCAACAAAATTTAAAAAGTTTTCAAATATTCAATTCCTTCGTCTAAGCTTTCAAAGACAACATCTGCAAATTGTTTAAGGAACTGAAAGTATCTATCCTTTTCGTGTCCGGGTTCCAGAACAAAAATGACTGTTTTGTTTAATGCTTTGGCATATCCCATTTCAGCAGCTAATCCGTAACCAGACGGGTTGTTTTTGTCCATGTAAGCAAACAGAATATCACATTGTTTAATGTAATGAACATCCCATGTCCCGTATTCACTCCAGTGCTTATCTGGTTTGCTTTTAGGGTCGAAAAATTCAAGGTTAGATAATTGCATTACCTTTTGTCTCCAATCAGAGAAACCACCTGCTAAATAGATTTTGTTCATATTGCTAATTTGTATTGTTTCTTGCTTGCCAGATAATCTTCAATGCTTTTCTTTGATAGCCACCACTCAAATATTTCGTCAACATCGCATCCTAATCTTGCATATTTCCCCCTGTCCGCAAGTATCTTAATTGACTTCTTTATTTCTCTTTCAACTCCCGGATAGTTTTTTCTGTCAAGGTTTTTTATTTTAACAGATGACATCGGGCAGAACATACAACCAATTCGATGATAGCCGTTATCATAAAGATTACAGTATTCTAAATTCCGCTCTCTAATGAACTTCCAAACGTCTGCATGAGTCCAATCAATAATTGGTGATAGTAATATCTTATCCTTGCCTTTGATACATAAAACCTGATTCTTATTGTCAATATTGAATTGGTCGAGAGAATCTGAATATTTCCGTCCTGATATTTCTAATTCATTTCTTTTTGCTCTCTTACTGCTTTCTGCTTTCCTTATCCCAAGTATAGTAACTGTTCCTGCTCCGGATTGCTCTTTTAGATACTTACAACAGAATCTCGCAAATGCTGTCGGTAATGCTTGTTGTTTAACTATCAGTTTATAAAAGTTTATCTCAGGACGTTCCAATATTACATCAGGATAGTTCTTTCGGACAAACTTCATAACCTCTGGCGGGTCGATGGTCGTAACCTGCATAACGGGACGGAACTTAACCCCGGCCATCTTACATAACTCATAAATAACCATTGAATCCTTCCCGCCTGAAAAGGCTAAGTGAAAGCCGTAATCCTGATACTTCAAAGCGAGGGATTCCGCTTTCTGAATTGTTTCTATTGCCTTATCTACTTTGTTCATATTCTCTCTCTATTTTAAACTCATGCCCGTCGACGCATTCATAGCTCCCCGGTTCCTCGGAACGTGCCAGCGAGTAGTCGACATAAACTGTTTCCCGTCCTTCCGGTTCAGGGATGACTAACCGGCTGACGCGGTAGACTTCGGTGTTTCCGCAGATAGGACATTTAATTTTCATCTCTCAGTTTTTTAAGTTTCTCAGCCATTACCTTCAGTTCAGGAAGGTGTTTCTTTTTGAACTCTGCGTAAGACAGTATCCTTTCAAGGATGGCTATCTGCTTTGATTTGTTGTCTTTCATTGTTATTTTCTATTTTGATAGGTTATGTCCACCTTTAGTAGACATATAGGTAGTTACCGCCAATTAAATAGAACATCGTGTTCGTAAATAAACTGGTCAGCGCAATTGTTTAATACGTTTTCTGTCTTGTTTTTATACGCTTGATTTTTGCCAAATATTTCAT
>CAZLDP010000505.1:0-2543 GCA_964558145.1 uncultured Prolixibacteraceae bacterium
GACTTCAGAAACCTGACAATTCGACACAATTTCATGAATGGAAATGGCCTCGTTCGATTCAAGCAATTTAAGAATGACCCTCTTTCGCTGCTCCTGGTTCATGATGTAGATTTTGATCGTTTTTGATCGTTTATGCAAATTTAATCAATTTTTATCATTCACAAAATTTTTTATCTGGTTTTTTTACGTTTCAGTTAATTTTTATATGAGAATATTGCAACACAATTGCGATAAATTGGGATTCTTCATCCGCGAATAATAGAGAAAAAGAGTAAGTTACCCCAAGTTTTTAGCTCTTATTCAGTCGTGCTTATCATAATATTTCGATCAAATTCGATCAAATTTCTTTGGAGGCAGTTCCAATCAATAATAGACATAAATGACCCCATTTTTCTAATTTTATTGGTTAAATTGTGTTATTGTTAATTTAATTGGAGTCAACCCGATTTCTACGTTTTCTACAGTTAAAAGGCCTTTATCATTAGGTGAAATTTGGCCGCTCGATCGTATGCTCCCTTCGCTTTCAATCACCCAATGATAAGATTTGTTCAGATCGCTTAGAACTTTAAAATTCTGCAATCTTCGAAGCGTCACATCGGTAGTAACCGGCATTCGCATTTGCTCCAATTCGTCAGCGGAGGGCAAATCTTTTATAAACTGTAATTGATTGACCAATCTAAGTTCAATCACAAACCTGTTTTCTCTATCTTCTAAAACACTCCAGCGAAAATATGCATTCTTCTGCCCCTTTTGATCCGGTTCTTTTCTCATATAACCAGGATATCGGTCATCGCTGGATGCGTTGGTAAATACCGGATAGGCCTGATTACGTCGAATTGAAAGCCATGGAAAGTTTACTGTAAACTGATTCGAGTTTTGATAGTGAGCCCTATGGTCATGTTTATAAATATCCCATGCATAGCTTGCGCCAAGATACTCTGTTGATATCATATCCAAAAGCTGTTCTGCACCTCTTGACCATTTATCAAGGTGAGAAAATATCATTGACAAATAAGGGGGATCAAAATCAGCATCTTTTAGGCGATAAATAGCATGTTCAACACCCGCAAAGACGTCGGCTTGTATGGCTGCAAAAATATCTCCATGTGCAAGACCAATGCCAAGTGTTCCTGATCCACCCATCGATGTACCCCTCAAGTAAACCCTGTTACGATCGATATTGTAATTTTGGATTACCCATTCAATGGTTTCAAATACACGATTTTCAATAGGTGTCATTTTATTTTTATACAGTTCAGGGTGCTTTTCTATGGCCTTGGCCCCCCACCACCAATCATAATCAGCAGAATCATCCACAGGTTCAGCCAGAGTTTTAGGACTGTTCAATGCAAGTCCGACAAACTCATCACCATAACCTTCAATTCGTTTAACATTGCCTTCAAGTTCTTTTTCTGCATTACCTCCGGCACTATGTAAAAATACAATTAAGGGATTTTTGTCAAGCGGCATAATACTCTTCATGACATAAAAAAACTCATTGTGCGGTTGCTCATAACCCCATCGTTCAAGACAATCATGCTCATAACGAGTGATTTCTCTGTCATACATCAGGTTCTGGCTTGTTTGTTTGGGTTCCCAGTCCAGTATCTTCGCTTCCGAATTTAACGCTTTTAGTATCTCTTCTGAAACTTGTTTAGCTAATTGTTTATTACCTAAAGGGTTAAAATGTACACGATCGGTCTGTTGCCACTCCTGCAGGTAAGGAAGAGAATAGTTATATAAATCATTCACCTGTACCTGTTTATAAAACATCAGATTTTTAGCAATCTCATTAAGACTATTGAGATGAGCACGCTGTTTATCAATCCATTTAGGTATCGGCGTAGTTGTTGCAAAAACAGGTTTGGCGCCTGTTGAAATAATTGCATCAAGAATGATATTAAGGTTATTTTCATACTCCTCAAGAGATGTCCTTATTTTATCCACCTTAGAATAATCGTTAATAGAATCCTTCACACTAACGATATGGCCGTTTTTGTCGAGAAAATGACTGTCCCATATTCCAGCATTAAAATGAACTACATCCCATTTCTCTTTACCCAACCAATCCTTAATGTTTTCCGCAACATAGGTTGAATGCATGCAATTGAAAGGAGGTCGATGTACATTTGCAATACCTTTTAACATTTCACGTGTATCTTTAGTATAACCCATAGATATTGAATCACCGATAAGTAAAACACGAGGCAATGCAGGGTTATCCGGCACATTATCGGAAGATCCGCCAAAACTCAATGGCAAATAGACCAACAATAGAAATAATAACCATGTGTTATTGACCATATTTTATAATTTATATTGCGGTATTTTCATCAGTTCACCGTCTTTTAATGCCGATTGATGTGCAACAATTCCCCCAACAGTCATATTCAGGGCCATTGCGACATCAACAAGAGGTTTTCGGTCCTGCAGGATTGACGATACAAATTCATCCATTAATCTGCCGTGAGAGCCACCATGACCCCCTTCATCTACACCAGGAGGGAGAGGAGGTCTTTCCAAATCAGGAAGATTTATCTCTC
>CAZLDP010000506.1:0-2535 GCA_964558145.1 uncultured Prolixibacteraceae bacterium
CGCCATACTTGTTCTCGAGGATCTCATACAACGGTTTTGCGAAATTCTCTTCATCACTGATGGGGATATCGGGATTGAAGTACGAAATGAAGTAAACAAACGGAAAATCGACATTCCCCCTTACGCGCTCAAGCACCAGGCATTTTCTGATGGATTCCTTTCCCGTGGGCTTGTCGCCCTCAAAGAAGTTGGCAATTTTCTCGTTGGGAGTTTGCCGGGTGATGTGCAGCTCGAAATTCCTGATCTCGATGCCCAGGTTCCTCATTTCCTGCGAAAAGCTCAGCCAGTTCTTTACCCCGCTGACTATGCCCTGTTTGGCCACCTTGGTGCCATATCCTTTTTTCCGGATGAGCCGGCCTTCGAAGACCAGTTTGTTGATGGCCTGGCGTAAGGTGTTGCGTGATATGTTCAACTGCTTGCTGAGCTCAATTTCATTCGGGAGAAGCTTTCCGTTTTTGTACTCCTTCTGGCTGATTAGTTTCAACAATAACTCTTCTGCCTGAACATGCAGTGGTTTCTTGCTGGAATGATCTATCGATAAATTCATGGCGTGGTTGTTTAATCAGGATAAAAATTACTACGGCAGCAAATATATAAAAATACCTGATTTAAAGCACTCTCCGGTTTTTGCGTTTTTATTTGCCCTCGCCCTTGAAGTTTCATTCAACGTATTGTTAACCAGTTTATCTGTAACAAAATTAAATTATTTTTTTCCATTTTTTTAAGGTTTCTCTTGTCGGCAATAATTATATACCTATATTTGGACTTTGTATGAACATACTATTTGGCCAAGAAGGCATGTAACCAGAAACAGTACTATGAACAGTCACAAAATTGGATTGGATATCGGGGGAAGTCATGTTTCGGCAGGAGTGGTGGATACCGCTACCGGAAGCCTGCTTGAAGAGAGTTACACCTTTGCGAAGGTGAATTGCCATGAAAGCGCCACCGACATCATTGCCCGATGGGCGTATGCCATTAAGGAAACCATCCGGAAATCGGGACAGGTTGTCACCGATCTTGGAATTGCTATTCCGGGACCCTTTAATTATGAACGGGGAATTTGTACCATGTCAGGTGTGGGGAAATATGACAATCTCTACGGGCTGGATGTCATGCAATCGTTGCTTGCCCATTTGACAGGCGCCGGTGTGGAAAGGATACGATTTACCAATGACGCCACGGCATTTGCCTTAGGCGAATATTTTGCCCGGTTTGCAGGAAAATCGGGCAGGATGGTAGCCCTGACCCTGGGAACGGGTGTCGGGTCGGGCTTTGTTGCCGACGGGAAATTGGTTGTGTCGGGTGAATCAGTCCCGGCGAATGGCTGGGTTTATTGCCTGCCCTTTGATGGAGGTATAGCCGATGAAAAACTCTCGACCCGCTGGTTCCAGTCGCGCTACAAGGAACTTACCGGCTGGTCGGTCGAGGGTGTCCGCCAGTTGGCCGATACCGTGGAAACAGATCCCGCCGCCAGATTTATTTTTACGGAGTATGGTATCAGGCTGGCCGATTTTGTCCTTCCCGTATTCCGGAAATTCGAGGGCGATCATCTTGTTCTGGGAGGGAATATCTCCCGGGCATCAACCCATTTTATCCCGTCTATGAAAACTAGACTGGAAAACCATGGAGCTTTCATGGATATTTCCATCTCGACCCTGAATGAAAAAACTGCACTGGTAGGGGCCGCTTCACTTTTTATTAACCTGGAATAACATACATAATGAACCCTATTCGAAAAACAAATCAACTCGTGCTCCCCTTGGTAAAGGGAAACAGGCCCATGAACGGATATGATCTTTATCCGGTCCATGATCTTGGTTCCGGGAAAATAATGGCCGATTATCATTCATTGGCATTGGAGATTTCGCAACAAAAGAGCGTCATTATCGACGGCTACCAGGGTGTACGTTTTGGTGTGTTTAACAATGAATTGAGCAAGGAATTGACCCGTTTGGGAGTGAAGGCGCTCTGGTGGGACTGCACCGCGGCTATGAAGGGCGCAAGTGAGATCGATGAAATGGTGTCCCCGTTTCTGGGTGGCGACGATCCTATCTTCGGATACCGCACCTCACTCGATCTGGCCGACTTCTTCGATGCCGGTGCCTTGAAGAAAATTCAGCCCGACAAAGCGGCACAGGTAAACATCATTTATGGTACGGGTGCCGCGTTAGCCGGCTGGCAGGGTCTCCTATTATATATTGACATTCCCAAGAATGAGATCCAGTTCCGGAGCAGGGCTGGAAGCATCACCAACCTGGGTGCCGAATGCTCCACTGCTCCCGGTGTCATGTACAAGAGATTTTATTTTGTCGACTGGGTGGTTCTCAGCCGACACAAGAAGGAAATCCTGCCCAAGGTTGATGTGATGGTTGACGGACAGCGTGAGGTGGATATCACCTGGATGTGGGGCGACGACCTGCGCCACGGTTTAAAATGCTTGTCGGAGAATGCCTTCCGTGTGAGGCCCTGGTTTGAGCCAGGGATCTGGGGCGGCCAATGGATCAAGAACCATATTCATGAATTGCCTAAAGA
>CAZLDP010000507.1:0-2531 GCA_964558145.1 uncultured Prolixibacteraceae bacterium
GAGGGCATATTATTATTACACCATGCTAAGGACCTGGGGTGGTGTGCCTATTATTACTGAACCTACCGAATCGGTTGATTTTTCAAATCTGAAGAAACCAAGAGGAACGAAACAGGAAGTCATGGATTTGATTAAATCTGACCTGAAAGCATCGCTGGAAGCTTTTGGAGATAATGAGAGTTTTCAGAATGGCAGCAGACGCAGATGGTCAAGGGCAGCCACTCTCATGCTTAAGGCAGATGTCTATATCTGGTCAGGTACGCATCATCAGGGAGGCGCTGCCGATTATCAAGAGGCAAAAGCAGCTCTGGGGAAAATAGTTGGAAATTCTAATTTTGGCCTTCTGTCTGATTTTTCATCTGTATTTAAGTACAATAATAAAAACAACAAGGAAATTATTTTCGCCTTCCACTTTGAAAGCGATCAGGCTACAAATGGAATGGGGCGTTTCCAGGCAAAACAAGCTCACATTTCCGGATATTATGATTATAATGGTGTGAAATTTGGGACTACCCTTGCACTGACTGGTTCAAGTGGTTATCACCCCTCGGAAGATGCTAACTTGGGAGTGCTTTTTGAGGATTATCCGCTTGATAAAAGGGCCGATGCAACTTGGATAAGAGTCTATAAAGCACCTGGCCACAATGCCTCTGATCTCGTTGCTGCTGTGGGAAACAAATTTATGGGTAATGTCGTAGGGGGGCTGAGAGTAATGGTTGACGATAAGCCGGTATACCGTTATGCATATGCCTTGTTACTCCTTGCCGAAGCAAAAAATCTTCTTGGAGAAGATCCTTCCAATGAGATCAATCTTTTACGAAAAAGGGCCTACGGCGCTAATTTTAACCCAAGTATTCATACCTACGTGAATCAGTCGAAGCATCTGAATACAGAGGCGATACTCAAAGAGGGACTAAAAGAAATGGGCATGGAAGGTTTTAGATGGTGGGACCTCCGCAGGGCCGGCGATGCATATGTATTTGAACATAACAAGTATCTCAATCCAGGAGATGAGTACAAGCTTCTCCTTCCAATTACACGTGAAATGATTGGGCGGAATCCGGCGCTTGAGCAAACACCCGGATATACAAATTAGCATTTTTCAGTAGACAGTTCTCGGGAAAACCCCGATAAAGCTATCCCGGCTTTTCGGGGTTTTTACTTTAACCAAAGAAAGTGTCTCATTATTTTTAAAAGGATTATCCGGGAATATTATCCCACTAAACGCTAAGTCGAAGAAGCTTTTTCAATGAATTGCAAACGATGATGATAAACCTGAACTTAACGCCTTTGATACAAATAATTTAAATTTGTATACAGTTTGAAGAGACTACATTATATTAGTTAAATAAATTTGAAAATTTGTATACGATATTAAAATTATCTCTATATTTACAAGTAGTTCTTTCAGCTGATCCCTATTGGAAAAGACAAAATGTGAATTAGAATGTTTAACTATGGAATGATGCAATCGCAAAAAGGAGGTAAAAAGCATATACCCTCTCAGGAGATTATTTTTCTTTAAAACTTTTAACCTTAATCAATAGAATTATGGAAAAAAAAGGAAATTATGAAAGAAACAAATTGGTGTACTTTTCAAGAATAATGAATGTCACGAAAATCATCCTTATTTTATGTGCGTTTACGATTTCTCAGCTCACGGCCAGTTCACATGAAAGATCATCTATACCCGAAACCGGGAATCAGCAGCAGATTATTTCGGGTAAGGTTACCGATAAAGCCGGAACGCCAATTCCTGGTGTATCAGTTTTGATAAAAGGAACAACCAGAGGTACATTAACAGACAGTAAAGGCAATTTTTCGTTAAGCCTCACCCCCGATGGAAAAGCATTAATCTTTTCGTTTGTAGGAATGAAGACTCAGGAAATTTCCATCTCAGGAAAGTCCTCTGTCAATATTACAATGATAGAAGAAACCTTTGCCCTTGATGAAGTAGTTGCCGTAGGTTACGGAACACAAAAGAAGAGAGACGTGATTGGAAGCATGGAGACAGTAAAGGCAGAGACACTTCAACCCATAAGTAATTCAACGAATGTATTGTCTCTTTTACAGGGACAGGCAGCAGGTGTGAGTGTTCAATCCACATCTGGGAAATTAGGAGCAGGAGTAAATATTTTAATCCGGGGGTTGAGTTCGATTAGTGCAGGGACATCTCCTCTTTATATCATTGATGGAGTTCCGGTAATCGGCGATATGTCTCTAATTAACCAGGCAGATATAGAATCCTTCCAGGTGTTAAAGGATGCTGCTGCAACATCTATTTATGGCTCTCGAGGTTCGAATGGTGTTGTTTTAATTACCACTAAATCTGGAGCTTCCGGGAAAGCGTCTGTAAATGTTGATTATACCACAGGTATTTCAGATTTGCCATTTCAGCAACTTGAATTTACCAATACCAAGCAACTTATTGAAATGCTGGATTACTCCAAATCAACAACCGCTTCTGGAGTTTATGACCTTGAAACAGATTATTACTCAAAAATATCATATGTAACAGAAACGATCACGAA
>CAZLDP010000508.1:0-2531 GCA_964558145.1 uncultured Prolixibacteraceae bacterium
GCCCTTTCCCGAACTTACACCTATACGATCAACCGGCAGAAGGATCCTTTTACAGAGGAGACTGCCTGGTATTGCCCTTTCCCGCTCGACATGGGTTTAATGAATGAGGCCGCGTCGGTTTTGCCGCGTCATGCCGACTTTACCAGCTTCTGCAAACTGCACAGCGATGTAAAAACCAATTTGTGCAGGATAGAGGAGGCCATCTGGAGGGAGGATGGGAGCCAACTTAGTTTTACCATTACTGCCGACCGTTTTTTGCGAAACATGGTCCGGGCCATTGTGGGGACACTGGTAAATACCGGCCGCGGAAAACTCAGCGTGCACGATTTTGAGGAGATCCTTCTCCGTAAGGACCGGAGTGCAGCCGGAACGAGCGCCCCGGCTCATGGCTTGTCCCTCACAGGGATCTGTTACCCCGGTGAGTTGTTTGCCCAAAGAACCTGAAATCTCAGGCACTTCAAAGAAGGGGAACCCAACCCGGTTTCAGAGTCTTTCCCAGATCCAGTCGCGGGCGTTGACAAATGCCTGCATCCAGGGAGTAATCTCGTCATCTTTCCTTTCCCGCGGATAGTACGCCCAGTGATAGGGTTTGAAGGCCCTTTCGAGATGGGGCATCATGGCCAGATGCCGGCCGTCGGGCGAGCAGAGGGCAGCAGCGTCATACGCTGAACCGTTGGGATTGGCAGGGTAAAAGCTGCGACTGTATTTCATCGCGATCTGGTATTGCTCTTCTTTTCCGAGGAGGATGAACTTGCCCTCCCCGTGAGCTACCCATATCCCCAGTCTCATTCCTTCCATATTCTGCAGCATCACCGACTTATTGGGAAGAATGTCCACATTGAGGAAGGCCGATTCGAACTTTCGGGAATCGTTGTGTCCCATCACCGGTGCGGGAGCATCTCCGGTTTCGATCAGTCCAAGTTCAATCATCAACTGACAGCCGTTACACACCCCCAAACTGAGCGTATCACTTCTTTTATAGAAATTTTCAAGGGCTACGCGCGCTTTGTCGTTGTACCGGAAAGCCCCGGCCCAGCCTTTGGCCGAGCCCAACACATCGGAGTTGGAAAAACCGCCCACGAAAACAATGAGGCTGATCTCTTCCAGCGTTTCCCTGCCGCTGATCAGGTCGGTCATGTGGACGTCTTTCACGTCAAATCCGGCCAGGTATAACATCCAGGCCATTTCCCGGTCGCCGTTCACCCCCTTTTCGCGGATGATCGCAGCTTTGATACCTGAGGGTTCTCTCCTTCGGGGTACGATGCCGTAATCACCGGCTTTCCCGGTGAAACTGCCGAAGCGGTAAAACAGTTCGTTCTCCCGGTAATGGCTGTACCTCTCAAGCGCTTTCTCTGCCCCGCTCTGTTTGCGGTCGAGCAGATAGGAGCTTTTATACCACAGGTCACGTAACATGTCGATGTTAAACTCCAGTTCTTCACCGTGACTGGTTATTTTCAGGAGGCGCCCCGAGGAAGGTGTTCCGATCTCAATCCAGTTAACGCCTCTCCTGTTCAGTATTTCACGTACTTCACTTTCGTTGCGGATCTGAATGACGACTCCCGGATTTTCGGCAAAAAGCAGTTTCACCGGATCGGGTTCCCCCATACCGGTCAGGTCAATTTCCATTCCCGTTTCATTGTCGGAGAAGCACATTTCCAAAAGGGTGGTGATCAGGCCCCCGGAGGAGATGTCGTGGCCTGCGACGACCAGCTCTTTATTGATCAGTTCCTGGATGGCGTCGAATGCCCCTGCAAAGGCAACCGGGTCGGTTACGGAAGGTGCCTTAGTACCCAGTCTGTTCCGGCTTTGGGCAAAAGCGCTGCCTCCCAGGCATCGGGGCATGAAAGACATGTCGATATAATAGAGTGGGAGGGCAGGATCGGGGCAGAGCACGGGTTCCACCACTTTGTTCACGTCACTCACCTCGCCCGAGGCTGAAATGATCACGGTCCCCGGTGCATAAACCACATCATCGGGGTATTTCTGGGTCATCGACATGGAATCCTTTCCGGTGGGAATGTTGATTCCTGTTTGGCAGGCAAAATCACTGGCTGCTTTTACGGCGGTATAGATACGGGCGTTTTCGCCGGGATTTTTGGCCGGCCACATCCAGTTGGCGCTCAGCGATACCGACCGTATCCCCTCTGCCAAAGGAGCCCAAACCAGATTCGTGAGCGCTTCGGCAATGGACAGGACCGACCCTGCGGCAGCATCTACCATCCCGGCTACCGGCGCATGACCGATTGCGGTGGCTATACCTGCCTTTCCCTGGTAATCAAGGGTGACCACCCCTACATTATTGAGCGGCAGATGGAGCTTTCCTGCTCCCTGCTGCTTGGCAATCCGTCCCGTGACCGACCTGTCGACTTTGTTGGTCAGCCAGTCCTTGCAGGCAACCGATTCCAGTTGAAGTACATCTGGAGTGTATTCTCCGGTTTTCCGGGTGTTATATTCCACATCCAGGAAGGTAACCTTTTGGGTGGTATCTTCAAGAATACTTTTCGGAGGTTTCCCGAACATATATCCCAGTT
>CAZLDP010000509.1:0-2523 GCA_964558145.1 uncultured Prolixibacteraceae bacterium
GAATACATAAGAATAAAAATATAAAGAATTATCAGCAAAGCTTACATTTTTTTCATTTACTTTCTTAATTTTATCTACATTGGAATCAAAATTAGGGAAACGAAGGTTTTTTATTTTTCCATCTGAATATATTAAATCTATTTGTTTAAAATTTTTGTATGCAATTATTGTCTTATCATTGTAAGAAGCGTAATATCCATCGTAAACTTGGGTGGAATATACAAAATCACTAATATTCAAACCTCGTATTTTATTGTAGTATTTTCTCGATTTTTTTTCTGTTATTGACTGATTAAATTCTTCTATTTGGTTTATACCTGTCACGTTTACTACTAAATTACTGTCTGAAAAATGGAGTACGTAGTTATAACCTTTAGCATCAAATGGAATGAATTTAATTATTGAGTTCTCGCAGTTGAAATATCCTAATAATATGCTATCAAGGCTGAGTTTATACAAGTATTTAGTGTCTCCAAGCAAAAAAGATTTTTCATCATCACTGAAATTGTAATTTTGAAAAAAACGAGGATTGATAAAATCACAAGGTCCATCTCCTATTACCCCAAACCTCTTAATTAGTTTTTTTGAATTTAAGGAATAGAATGATAAATAACCATCATTCAATTTTGGCTCAAAAACAATAAGAACACTATCTATTACTTTACATCCTTTCGGAAACATTACTAATTCATCAAATTTCATTTCAACAAATAACATATCGTAAGTGTCAATGTTTTTTACAGCTATGGTATTTGTCTGTTTTGATTTTTTTGAACAGGAAAATAGGCAAATTATTATGACTATAATATAAATAAATTTTTTCATAAAATTGATATTTAACTTATAAAGAGAAGGGTGCTAAACTCAATAGTGAACGGCTATTTGGTTTTAACACACCTTCTCTGAATTTTAAAGGATTAGCCTAGCAGTCGATATATTTAGGACTTGTTCCAGATCCATCAGGACAACCATTTTTGCACTTTATAAAGTTTTTCGTATCCTCATACCAATCGTTATCCCACTCATATGCAGCATAGCCACATCCCAATCCTCCTCCTTCTCCAGCAGCCAATGCTTCCACGTTGGCCAATGCTAAATCCGAAAAATTCGTATCGTTATTCACGCTTTTATTAACTCCAATTCCTACAATTGCCATCATTGCAACTACGAAAATTGCAATTATAAATTTTTTTATATTCATAATGATTCTTTTTAATTGATTTTTAAAAAAAATCTTTTTTAACTTATTGTTGTTGCTATGTATATCCTTTCAATAGCTCAAGCCCGTAGCTTGCTGTATTTGATTTTTTCTTTTTTGCCGATTCCCTCCTTTCTTTTTTCGCGTGTTGATAAAATCATTCAAGTGAGACGCATGTTTTGTAACATTTAGAATTTCGAATAAAATTAAGTTTCATAATGAATTGGCTACAAATTATAACTCATTTATAACTCATTTATAACTCATTTTTTATATCGTATTGGTTAAGAACCTATTGTCGATTGTCTTACTTTGACCTGTTGTATTGATGCTGTTTCAAGTACCGGAGTTAGGGATGATAAGATTCTATCTTTTTAAACACCCTGTTCCACCGGATTTTACCGGAATAAGGCTCAATGGACTTCCAAATCAAGGCGGCTTTACCCACGATCAAATCATCAGGGAGTAGCCCCCAGTAACGGGAGTCTTGCGAGTTCTCGACCTGATCGCCGCCCATGAAATAGTAATCGTGCGAGAATATATAGGTTAAAAGCGGGATGCTGTTATCCCTCAACGTGTCGTTTTTCAAGGTGAGCGGGTAGCCTTTCTCCCACTCGATTATCTTTTTATAAAGGAGGATATTTGTTCCGGTCAAGGTGATTTTATCACCAATCCGCGGGATATATAATGGACCAAGGTTTTTTATATTCCACTTTAACGCGGGAGCGAAGGGGAACGCGACGTACACGCCGCGCGCGAACGACTCTTTGGGACGGAAGCGGAGACGTTTCTGTGCCTCGATGTTGCCGTAACGGTAGGTCGTATCGGAACCGATAACGTAACACCCGTCCACGATCCGGAGCGTATCGCCGGGTATGCCGATGCAGCGCTTGATGAAGTACTTGGCCATATTCATTTCTATCTTGTCCCGTGAATTGGGATGAGGGATATGGAAGACTACCACATCGTTGTTCTTAACGCGGGAATAGCCGGGTACGCGCTTGACATCTACATTTTTCCCTTCCACGGCATCGAACACGTCGAACAAGCGTGCGCCGTAAGCCATCTTGTTTACCAGCACGTAATCGCCGGGGGTGATGGCCGGCTCCATGGAATCGGTGGGGATTTTGTACGAGCCGAAAACGAATACGCGCAGCAGGATGAAGCTGAACACCAAAAGCGAGGTGTAGTAGAAGATGTTCAACCCGATGTTGCCAATCCCTTTCATTACTTTTCGTAGTTTCCCTCTCATTTTCACCCTCCTTGCTTTTCAATATTTTCCTTACTCCATCGCGCATCTCGTTAATAGCCGAAGAGTGTACTTT
>CAZLDP010000510.1:0-2516 GCA_964558145.1 uncultured Prolixibacteraceae bacterium
GCAACAAATCCAGCCTGATCGCCATTTAATCCCTTATTTGCTGCGGCAATTAATTCCTTCGAAATCAATGCTGCATTCTCAGGGTCCTCAATAGCCGGTTCAATGACCGGCCTTGCAGGGAGATTACGCAAAGGACTTCCCTTTGAATGGAGCATCAGTAAAGAAACGTTGGTCATTTCTCCATCATGCCTCTCGCTGTTCTCTTTCGGAATGCCGACATAAACAGCCTTCTTCTTTAATTGAGCCAAGACCTTATCAAGATCAATATTAACTTTTCTTTGAACCTGACCCGTTACCATGTTTCACCAAGATAAGGAACCGTTGTGTCGGCAGAAAGCAGTTGAGCACCACCAATACCTACAATCCTTGCCAGTCTTAAAAGCTCTCTACCATATCGAGTTAAGTTATAATTGCCACCGCCTTCTTCATTTGAGGCACCGGTATCATAACTGATTGAAACGTCTCCGACACTCTTTCCTGCAATCAAGCCTGTTGACTGAAGAACACTTGATCCTTGGTTTGCCGCTGCCACCGCTTGCGCAGACAAAGCAATATTATGAGCAACAAAAAGATATTTTCCATGAGTAAGCAAATTCCCCCAACGGTCAGCATTTAGACGAAGCTCTGCTATGCCCCCCCAGTATTCAATCTGTGCTGGAGGATATTGATTATCATCAGCAAACTCAGGAAATACCTTTTTAAATTCACAAGTGTCTGTAGCCATTTGGTTACTCCCTTTACTTACTACGTTTATTTCTTCTTAAAAGAGCCTTTTTAGGTTCCTCTTTCGGAGGAGCAGCAATAGACTCACCAACTTCCATCTTCTTTCTGGTTGCAGAAGGTTTGATTTCTTCAACCTCAACCTTATCTCCTGCTCCCAAATTAACAATAACCGGTTTGTCGGGTTCAATCTTTTTAACCAATACCGGCTTTGAAGCAACAGGAGCGGTAAAAGGCAACTCCTGTTGCTTCGGTTTAACCGGCTCAGGTTTGATTGCTGGTTCAAGAATTTCAGCTCCCCCATTAGCAATCAAACCCTGAATGAACCAATGTTCAAGCACTTTATCGTCGAACTCATAAACTCCAGGTTTATATGTCTCCCGCTTCCCGCTAGCATTCATAATCTGTGCCGGAATATTAAATTTAATCTTAGCCATAACAATCTCCTTTTTGATTGGCTCTTCTGTTTAAAGTCTTTGCTTGCTTAATATGCAAAACATGTTCAGCAGTTTTTGGTTTCCCTTTACTGGCTTGAGACATCTTTGCTCTCGTTTCAACACTTAACTTTCTACCTTTCCCTAACTTATTCCTTTCGGATAAATCAGGCCGCTTTTTTCCTTTCATCGAGTTCACATAGCCAGGTGCTAAAACTCTTTCTCTATTTATCTTTGTCATCAGTTCACAAAATTCTTTGCCTCTCGGAACGCCTTTTCTAGCAAGACTTAAAGCTCTTTTAAACTCTTCCGATCTTTTCTTGCCTTTATTGGCTTTGGAAATTTTCTTTCCGAGATTTGTAGATTCAAAAACCTTCTTCATAGAAACACTAATTTTTCTCTTGGATTCTTCAGAATGGTTTCTCCCGGAAAATCCAGTGGTAACTATATGCTTCTTTTTAAGAGTCTTTGAAATTCGCTTCCTGACGGACTTAGAAGGATTTATAAGACCATCTCCGCCATCGGTAAGGTTATATCCTTTCGGGGATTTGCAGTCATAAAACTTTATCCAATATTGTTCCTTCTCACAAAGGATTTCTTTGGAATCAGCTTCATCAATTACAGAAATGGTGAATGACTGCAACCCGTACTTGTTTAAAGCCCTCTGAACATGGGATTTGTTTTCAATAACATGTTGGGCAATTCTCTTACCGAGGCCTTTTGTTGTGAGACCTATGTAGATTTTACCATTAATGTTATTTTCTATCTTATAAATTATCATTAAGAGCACCTAACCTATTGAAATAATTCAGATTCCATCCCTGTAAAGGATCGTTTCCGGATATACAATTTCCACGCAACCCAACTTACCGAAGTAAGTGGTAATGTGGTAAATCGACCGATACTCCAACGGAGTCCTCTGCAACGGAACCAACGGATAACGAACACGATTCTTATCCTGACTGTATGCAACCATACGATCAGTCGCGGCAGACGGGGAACCGGCAGCCACACCAAGACCAGCCAACCATTTGCAAGGCTGAATGTCAAGCTTCTTGCCATTGATCTTCAGAGCGATGCAATTGTCCTCAAGGAACTGCAGGATACTGATATTGCCAGCGGTGCTTACCTTCTGAGAGGTAATGTAAGCAAACTGTGCGGGCGGGAGCAGAAGTTTACTGGGGCAAACGGCATAACCAGCAGCAGCCCAACAATCCTGAATGAGATCATTCACGTCAAACAGGATTTCATCAGCCGTTGCATTATTTGCCCAGGTCGTCCCACCAGCGGTCTTCGTTGCCACAAAACTCGTAGTAACAGCGGTGGAATTCAGCAGACCGTATTTACCCATTGCTGTGTCAC
>CAZLDP010000511.1:0-2509 GCA_964558145.1 uncultured Prolixibacteraceae bacterium
CCTGACAATGGTCGACACCGTATTGTAGGCCGGTTTCGGTTCGGGAAAACGCTCTACGATATCCTTCACAAACCCCTTCTCCAGTTCCCAGAGAATCTGCATAATCTGCTCCTCAGCTTTGGTCAGTTCCTTCATAACAAACAATAATTATCACTCATTTTATTGGATATCCATCGCAAACATACAACTAATGTTTTAGTTATACAACTAATTGATTAGTTATTTTTAAATTTTTTTAAATATTAATTTCGCCTGAAATTTCTTCTATGATCCCATACTTGCAAGCAGAGAACCTTACCAAGCGCTACGGGGGTTTGTTGCTTTTTGAAAACATCTCCTTCACGATCACCAAAGACCGGAAGGTAGCCCTTATTGCCCGTAACGGGGCAGGTAAAAGTTCTCTTTTTGATCTTTTAGCGGGAAAGGATGTGCCTGACGGAGGGAGGATCACCTGGACCAACGATGTACGGGTGGGCTATCTGGAGCAATCGCCCCGGCTGGAGTCCGGGCATACCGTTTGGGAAGAGATATTCACCGCCGACAGTGAGAAGCTCAGGGTGGTTAAAGAGTACGAGCTGGCCCTGTTGCACCATGACCAGGCAGAGATTGGCCGCCTCATGGAAGAGATGGAGCATTTGGGAGCCTGGGATGCCGAAAACGAGGTGAAGCAAATCCTCACCCGGCTGAAAATCAATGATCTGGAAGCCCGCGTCGGGGAGTTATCGGGAGGGCAGAAAAAGCGGTTGGGACTGGCCAAGGTGCTCATCAGCCATCCCGATTTTCTCCTGCTTGACGAACCTACCAACCACCTCGATTTAGACATGATCGAATGGCTTGAGACCTACCTCGAACGCTCCTCCACCACCCTGCTGATGGTCACCCATGACCGTTATTTTCTCGACAGAATATGCGACGAGATCCTGGAGCTTGAGAACAACGAGATTTTCCGCTATCTGGGCAACTACAGCTACTTCCTTGAAAAAAGGGAGGAGCGGATGGAGGCCCGCCAGGCGGGGATCAGCAGGGCGCAAAATCTGCTGCGCACCGAGATCGAATGGATGCGTCGGATGCCCCAGGCTCGTTCCCACAAGGCCAAATACCGCATTAACGCCTTCGAAGGTCTCAGGGGAAAGGCCCGCGCCCGTTACGACGACAAAAGTGTTGACCTCTCCATCCGCTCTGCCCGCCTGGGGAAAAAGATCATGGAGATCAAAAACCTCACGAAGGGTTACGGCGACCTCAAGCTCATTGAAGATTTCACCTATACCTTCTCCCGTTTCGAAAAGGTGGGTATCGTCGGCGACAATGGCACCGGCAAGACCACTTTTCTCAACCTGATCACCGGACTGACGGATCCCGACGCCGGAACCATCTCTGTGGGGTCCACCATTCGCTTCGGCCACTACCGCCAGTCGGGAATCGAATTTAATCCCCGCGACAGGGTCCTTGACGCCGTAACCAAAATCAGCGAGGTAATCGGTTTTGAAGACGGAAGCCATGCCACTGCCCAGCAGATGCTCACCCGCTTTCTCTTCCCTCCGTCCGTGCAGCACGACTATGTCGAAAAACTGAGCGGCGGGGAGCAGCGTCGTCTCTACCTTTGCACCATATTGATGCAGAAACCTAATTTTCTCCTACTTGACGAACCCACCAACGACCTTGATATCCTGACCCTCAACGTGTTGGAAGAATATCTCCGGGAATTCGAAGGGTGTGTGATTATCGTTTCCCACGACCGCTTTTTCATGGACAAGATCATCGATCATCTCTTTGTCTTTGAAGGGAATGGCAGGATCGCCGATTTTCCGGGGAACTACACCCAATACCGCAACGTGGTGGAAGATGCAGGTACGGGCTCGTCTTTTCCCGGAGAAAAAGAAAACCGCGGCAAGGGGGAGTCCATGGGTAGGAACAGCAATGCAGCCTCCTCCCTTGCCGTTAAAGGGGAGAAAAGCGGATCCCCCTCAGGAAAGTCAACGGGGAACTTGCACCACCGGGCCGATGACAAAGAGCTGAGCCGCAAGCTTACCTTCCGCGAAAAACAGGAACTTGAGAGCCTTGAGGCGGAGATTGCCACCCTGGAAGCCCGGAAACGGGAACTGGAGGAGTTGCTCAATGCAGGGATTCTTGGCCATGAGGCCCTTTATGAGACCTCTCTGGAGATCGGCCGCATCGGCGGGGAACTCGACGAAAAAGAACTCCGCTGGCTCGAACTATGCGAAAAACAGAGGTAACCTCCGGCAAGCACATAGACGGAGAACTAAAAACAATTTGCAATGAGCAATGAGCAATTAGCAATGAGCAATTAACAATGAACAATGAACAATGAACAAGTTGAACTTTTGAACGGCACGAAGTGCCATTGAACCATTGTTGAACGCCGAAGGCATTGAACCTTTGAACGCCGAAGGCTTTGAACAATTAGCAATGAGCAATTAACAATGAACAATGAACAATTAACAAGTTGAACTTTTGAACGGCACGAAGTGCCATTGAACGGCGCAGCCAT
>CAZLDP010000512.1:0-2507 GCA_964558145.1 uncultured Prolixibacteraceae bacterium
GGAAGTCAGTTTATGGTACAGCGCTTTAAGCTGTTTGTTATATATGTTTTCGATCTCTTTTTCGTACTCTCCGATAGGTTTAAAAGGGATGAGGTCCATCACTTCTTCCTCGGGCATACCCGATGTGAAGAAGGTTTCCAACGCCCCGTAAAGCGATTGAAGCAGTGCTTCTTTGGCTTCGTTTTGTTCCAGGCCGAACTCTTTTCCCAATTCCACCAAATTCTTCCACTGGAACCAGAAATAGGTAGGGGCCATGGCAGATATCACGGCATAGGCCTCCAGTTTCTTTTCCTCTACCTCGAGTGTGGTTCCTAAAAAGTCAAGCATCTGGAAGACAATTTCCTTTTCGTCGGATGGAAATGAGGGGGCAAACCATATGGGATTGTATCCTTCATTGATTACGGATGAAGCCAACGGGATCAGCCTGACCAGCTTGGTCACCTGGGGTAACTTGGAGGCAATCTGGGAGCTTGTAATTTGAGGGGCCACTGATGCAAATATGGTTTTGGGAGTCACTGAAGGGGCTATTTTCTCCAGGGTCTCCATGATCATCGGGGGGTGAAGGGCGAGAATGACAATTTCTTGCCGCGCTACCTTTTCAAGCGACCTGACATGGATGTCGGGGAACCGTTTTTTGAGCTTTTTGGCGGCTTCAGGGTTGATATCGTACACAGAGGCTTGTAACAGGTTGATTTTCTTGTTGGCAAAAGCCTGAAGCAGGATTCTGGTAATTCTTCCGGCACCGATGAACCCGATAGTTGGTGTTTTCATAATATCTCTTTTAGTCAGTGGTTTATTGGTTTTTTATTGTTTCCAAAATCGTTTTTTTTAACTTGCCAAATTCAGCTTTGTTGAAGCCAGTGGTCATGTATACAATTTCTCCTTTCCTGTTGAGAACGAAGTTCCGGGGGATAAACTGACTGGCAAACTGCCCGAATACTTTTCTCTCCGGATCGGGGTACAAGGGCATGCTGAAACTTTGTCCCTGCCTGAATTTTTCAACCGCCTCGCGGTTGTGTTCCCGGCCAAATACCAGAAGGGCAAACTCCTTGTTATCCTTTAGGGGTTGGTAAATTTCCTTCTCGATATAAGGCAACTCTTCCCGACAGGGTCCGCACCAGGTGGCGAAGAAAGTGATCAGTACCACTTTGCCTTCGTAATCTGAAATGCGGCTGGTTTGTCCCGGGGAGGACTCAAAGGTGAATTGGGGCGTTTTCATTCCTATTTTTACCAGGGTGTGGGCATCTTGGCCCGAAAGCGTAGCGGCGATAAAGAGAAGCAGAAATACCGGAAAAAGTTTCTTCATATGACTATTTGTTGGCGCTGGTAGGACCGTTTCGTTCATTCAACGGTGAAAGAGCACTTTGACCGCTGGTTTCCGGAACAGTCCACCTGCAGGTTAAACTGTTCAGCCAGCCTGGGTGCCCCTTTTCTCAAGGAAGTCAAGGATGTTGCGTTCAATACGTTCGGTCATGTGGCTTACATCCGACCTGACAAAACGGTCACCGGTAATGCGTTCAAAGAGTTCGATATACCGTTCCGAAACAGAGTAGATATAGGCATCGGTCATCGGAGGAACCGACTGGCCCTCTTTCCCCTGGAATCCGTTTTCAATAAGCCACTGCCTGACAAACTCTTTGGAGAGTTGTTTCTGGGGTTCCCCCTTTTCAAGCCGAATTTCGTATCCTTCCTTATAAAAATAGCGCGAAGAGTCAGGGGTGTGGATTTCATCAATCAGGAAAATAGTATCCCCTTTCTTTCCAAATTCATATTTGGTGTCAACCAGTATCAAGCCTTTATCAGTTGCAATTTCAGTTCCCCGTTGAAACAGTCTGCGGGTATAGGCTTCCAGTTGTTCATATTCTCTTTGGCTGACCAGGCCCGAAGCCATGATCTCCTCCCTTGAAATATCTTCATCGTGTCCTTCTGCTGCTTTGGTGGTTGGGGTGATGATGGGTTCAGGAAATTTCTGGTTTTCCACCATCCCCTCCGGCAGAGGAACACCGCACAGTCTTCTGTTTCCGGCTTTGTACATCCTCCAGGCATGACCGGTGAGGTATCCTCTGATCACCATTTCGACTTTAAAGGGTTCACAAAGATGCCCGATGGTAACGTTCGGATCGGGAGAAGCGATTTTCCAATTTGGAATAATATCGGAAGTGGCATCCAGAAACCGGGAAGCAATTTGATTGAGCACCTGTCCCTTGAAAGGGATTCCCCTGGGCAGGACCACATCGAAGGCAGAAATCCGGTCAGATGCGACCATAATCAGCAAATCATCCCCGACGCGATACACATCGCGTACTTTTCCGTGATAGACGCTTTTCTGGCCGGGAAAACGGAACTCTGTCTTTGTTAACGCATTATTCATACACCTTTTTTTCAAAAATACGATTTATTCCGGATTCAAGACTCCGGTTGATTCAGATTCGGGGGATTTCCCACTGTCGCTGATCGGGCAGCTCTTTTTTTTCTTTTTCTTCAGTCCAGGTATCATAGGCATCCAC
>CAZLDP010000513.1:0-2501 GCA_964558145.1 uncultured Prolixibacteraceae bacterium
TAGTTTCCCCGGAGCGCTTTCGGTGAAAGAGGGTTCCTGGAAGGTCTTAGCTCCCTGGTACCCGGGATTGCTCAATGGGGAGTTGCCGGAAAGCGGTTTTTTAGGAAAGCGGATTCGCCACCTTCCGGTGAATTCATTTTCGGGCGAAGTGCATTCTTACCCTGTTAAAGCGGTCGTATTTGTCCGTTACGATGCCGGCGCAGGCTGTAATATTGAAAAAATCGGGAAAAAGGAGGCTCTCCGCGAGGTTCTGGTTGAAACCTGGGTCAGCCCCACTGCTTCAAATGTCCGCCGTTTTTTTTCCTGGATACACCGGACCGGTTTCTACCGGTTGACTTACTCCGATAACATGAAAGCCGTGGAAACCGTTCAAAAACTCTTCTCAGGTGAATTATAAGGAACTCGTTTGCTTTACGGGAAAATGCCTGAACCTTGATAAATTACCGGATTTCAGGGAGAGGATCATCCGACTTGCGTCGGAAAGCAATGTCCCTTGGGAGGATCTTGTATGGCTATGGGATAAATCCATGATACTGCCCACCCTGACCATCAAAATTTCTGAAAATGGATTACTCCCGTTTCTGCCGGAAGAGCTTGCTCTTCATTTGCATCAAATCTGCCGTATGAACAGGGATCGAAACGAAAGACTTTTGCGCCAGGCCGGCCGCATCACTTCTGCACTTAACAAAGCCGGCATCTGCCCGGTGTTTCTCAAGGGCATGGCGAACCTGATGGACAACCTTTATTCCGATCCCGGCGAACGCATTATCGGAGATATCGACCTGCTGGTCCCTGAGGAAAGATTTTTGGAATCGGCGGAAATACTCAGAAAGATGGGATATACAACCTGGCAGAAAGTGTACGGGGAGATTCATCACCAGATGCATTATCCCATCCTGTTGTCGGAAGGTGAGCCTGCCGGAGTGGAGATCCACCGTATTCCGGTGACCATCAGCCGTTTGTCAGCATTCACTGCAGAAATGATCTTTGCGTCACAAAAAACAGTGCCGGATCATCCGGGATGCGGTGTCCCTTCGGATGAACACAAACTCATCCATACATTCCTTCATGGAGAGATCATGAATCGTGGCCATTGTTATCATCAAATCTCCTTCAGGGGATTGTATGATCTGCTGCTCCTTTCAGAGAGAACAGATACCGGAGCAATTCCTCCAAAAACGGGTTATCCCCGCAAAGCTGTTTCCTGGCTGGTATTGGCCGGGAGGGTGGTCGGATCTCCGGGAAAATTTTATCAGGAAGAGCCCCCTTATGCACGACGCTATTTTTATATGTACGGTTTATCCCTGAGTTTTCCTGTGATACACCAAGCATGGGTTTTTCTTGCTAAATTGATGCACCTGCTTTTTAGCAGGTACGCGGGTTTGGTTTTCAAAGCGGTTGTCAGTAAAAGTCACAGGCAATCGATCATTCAAAGGCTGAAAGATCCGGATTGGTACGGGGAACATTTAAAGTCATTGTTCAGATAACAAAACTTTTCAGGGATCAGGAAATGAAACAATCTTCTTCCGGGGAGCCAGACAAACGGGGAACAGCGCCTATTGAAGACACTCTTTCCTGCCTCTCCCGGTTTTTCTGATTTGTTAACAATCAGAATTCTGAACTGACCGGTTGTGTCATATTAAACCGGATTGGGCACTTCTCTGAAAACAAAATGAAGAGTGAAAAATTTTTTACTTTCATTTTTAAAGTTTTTCACTTTTGAGACCGGAAATCATGTTTTTTAAAGAAAATATTCCTACTTTTATCCATAATTACAAATCATATAAAATAGACCTGAAATGGATAGATGTTTATTTACAGCTTTGGCTATACTGATTTCATTTTCAGTGATGGGGCAACCAGGACAGCAAACCCCCGATGAAATGTCCGGGAAAAGTGCACCATGGATTTTCCGGATGGACAGCGTGGGCAGTAATGTTGAAGTTACCGCGGGGTATGCCCCGAAATCACCCTTCAATGCACTTAAAGGAACCATATCTATCAACAACCTGATTCTTAAAAGATTTGGTTTTTATACTTCCATAGAAAAAGGGCTTAACAAGGATGTCCTCGTTTTTCACGATTATAATGGGCACACCTATTTCACCCACATCCTTGGGTTGACGGCCTCGTTGAACAATAATATCTATTTCTTCGGAGGTATTGACCTTTTTACAAAAAGTGGAGTCATCTACACCAAGGATAAATTAAGAGGTTTCCGCAAGGAGTTGGGAATCGGCATCGCTCCTTACAGGGGCACCATAATTCGTCTCGGATGGTCAGGCTCGGTGGGTCCCACTTTTGCCATTGGGGCAAAATTTCCGTTGCATAAAAAAGAGAACTCCCGTCCGTGATTAACCTGCTTGCCCGGGTTCCGGCTCTCATGTGCTTCCCGGGGAAGCACATGTCCTATTCTGATGCAACGTATAAACCCGTATGCCGCATACTTGGAAGTTAAACAAATGTTAATAAATGGTGTTCTGCTCAATAACCATAAAAAC
>CAZLDP010000514.1:0-2500 GCA_964558145.1 uncultured Prolixibacteraceae bacterium
CGCCGTGGCCTCGCAGCCTCTGGCATCGGTCACAGTCACATCGTAGGTGCCGGCGGCAAGCCCTGTAGCCACTGCGCCAGTCTGGCCGTTGCTCCAGGTGTAATAATAGGGTGGCGTACCACCGATGGCACCTACCCTGATCTCTCCGTCATGACCACCGGCGCAACTGATTTCCCTTACCACCGCAACTGCTGCAGTAACAGGTACAGGTTCTCCAATGGTCACCAGCGCTACGGCAACGCATCCGTTGGCATCGGTGATCCGGACAGATGCAATTCCTTTGCCCAGACCGGTGGCTTCTGCGGAAGTCTCGCCATTGCTCCACTCATACTGGTAAGGAGGAGTTCCTCCCGTCACAAGTACCATGGCGCTGCCATCCTGAGATCCTGCACAGGAAATGTCATTTTGGGCAATAATGGTTGCTGCCAGCAATTCCGGTTCGCGGATGATCACGGTAACCACCGCAGAACAGCCGTTGGCATCGGTAACCGCCACAGTATGAATACCGGGACTGAGCCCGTCCGCTTTGCTTGAGGTGAGTAAATCTGCAGCCGTACCGCTACTCCATTGGAATGTGTACGGTGGAGTGCCTCCGGAGGCAGCCACTGAAGCGCTGCCCGTGGCGGTGTGGTAACATGAGGCATCCCTGACATCCGTTACCGTAAGCACCAGACTATTGGGATCCCTGATGGTCACACTCTTCTGGACTGAACACCCGTTGTCGTCGGTCACCACCACCAGGTAACCACCTGCTGCCAGGTTAGTGGCTTCAGGAGTTGTCTGGCCGTTGCTCCAGAGGTATTTGTAAGGAGGCGTTCCACCCGTGGCTGTGGCATAAGCGCTCCCGGTTTCATGGCCAAGGCAATTGGCATCGACAACATGGTCAATGGTCACGCCCAGGGCATATTCAGGTTCACCGATCTCAACAGTCAACTGGACCTGGCATCCGTTGAAGTCAGTGACCACTACGGTATACCTTCCGGCCGCCAGATTGGCGGGATCTTCCACATCGGAAGCATTGTTGTTCCAGTCGAAACGATAAGGGGGAGTTCCTCCCGTCACTGTCAGATCGACAGAACCGGTAGATCCGCCTTTGCACGCAACATTCACATGAGTTTCAGATAGGACGATGGGGTCGGGCTGTTCGATAGTCACCACCGCCGTGGCCGTGCAGAAATTATGGTCAGTCACCGTAACCTGGTGGGTACCCAATGGCAGACCAGTCACTGAGGCCCCGTTGTTTTCAGGTTGACCGGCGCTCCAACTGTAATAATAGGGCGGTGTTCCGCCGGTAGCATTTACAGTAGCTTTTCCGTCAGCAAGTCCCACCCAACTGCAGGTGATATCGGTTTTACTGATAATCTCCGCAACCAACATGACAGGCTGGGTGATTCTGACAGCGGCAACAGCCTGGCATCCATTGGCATCGGTGACAACGACACTGTATAAGCCTTCTGCAAGTCCGCTGACCCTGGCGGTTCCATCACCGGCAGGCGTACCTGTCCAGTCATAACTGTAAGGCGGAGTTCCTCCCGAAATTTCAACGGTTGCCCATCCGTCGGAACCCCTGAAGCAGGAGACGTTACCCCAGGCAGTAATTGTGGCATTCAGTCCGGCAGGATCCACTAAGTTAACCGTGGCCAATCCTTCACATCCATTCTGGTCCCTGACGAGCACGGTGTAAGTTCCGCCGCTGAGGCCGCTGATGTGACTGGTGGTCTCACCATTTGTCCACAGATAGGAGTATGTTCCTGTTCCTCCCGTGGCATGAGCCGTCAGTTCACCATTCACACCTCCCTCACATGAAGGATTTTTATCTATGACAATGGAAACCTGCAGCGGAGTATCAGGCTGCGTGATCACAATATTGGCGATTTCAGCTGTACAGCCATTTGAATCCATCACCAGCACACTATAAGTACCCTGGCTCAGGCCTGTAGCTGTGGCATCTGTAGAGCCGCTGCTCCAGAGGTAATGATATGGAGCTGTTCCACCCGAAACCTGCACGGTCGCTTTCCCGTCGTTTCCTCCGAAACAACTGACAGGGGTAATTCCGGTAATGGAAGCAGCCAAAGCAGCAGGTGCGTTGATGGTGGCACTCCTTTCAACCTGGCAACCATTTCCGTCGGTAATGACAGCCGTGTAGGTTCCTGCGCCAAGATTTGACCAGGAATAAGTGTATGCATCCGGAACACTGGTATCGGTCAATCCTCCGGTTATCCAGTCGATGGTGAAAGGATAGGGAGCACCCTGCATGTTGATGACCAATGTGCCGTCTTCTCCGCCGTGGCATGAAACATCCGTCGCAGTCAGGTTGATGGTCCCCGGTGTGTAAACCACCAGTTCCACAATATCAATGCCGTAACAGTCGCCATGAGCCACCCTCGCCCATACATTGGCCGTGGTGGAGAGGTAGGATTCTTTATCCAACGGTTCAGTAGCATGTTGTGCATGGGTGTAGGAATCGTAATAGGTCACTGTAACACCTTCCGGAACTTCA
>CAZLDP010000515.1:0-2498 GCA_964558145.1 uncultured Prolixibacteraceae bacterium
ATCGGAATCGAACCGATGACCTTTTGACTGCCAGTCAAACGCTCTAGCCAACTGTGCTAATCCCCCGTTTGAGGCGACAAAGACAAAAAATATTTTTAATCTGCGTGCAGTTACAAAATCAGAAAATTGACATCCTGGCCTTCAATATTTAGCTCAAATTGGGGATCTGCTGATTATTCCGGACAAAATTAGCCATAACCGGCAGACGAAAATTATTCCCGCTAATTAAAATTTTCCCGTTAGTGAATTCAATAAAACCCGTAACGGTAAGCCGTTTCATACATGGCCAGGATGTTTTCCACCGGAATGTCATCCTGCAGCACCGGGTGGCCCGGAGAAAAGATGTAACCACCCCCGGGTTTCAAACCCTCCACCACGCGCCGGGTTTCGTTGCGAACCTCTTCCACGTTTCCACGGGAAACAACATTCTGCACGCTGACCCCACCCCGAAGGCAAATGTCGGTTCCATATTTCTTTTTGATCAGCAGCGGATCCATGCTTTCCGGCTGAATGGGATCGAGGATATCCACACCGGCTTCGATAAACCGCGGGATCAGGAGTTCGATATTCCCGCAGGTGTGCAGCAACAACCGGATGCCATACTGATGGGCCAGATCAGCCATCATCTTCAGCCGGGGAGCCACAAAACAGTCGTACAACTCCGGACTGATCAGCAGGGTATTCTGCATGCCCAGGTCATCGGCAAGGGCAAAAACATCGATCTGCTCACCGGCGGCTTCAAACATTCGGCGGTAATATTCCCAATAGAAACCGGCCACTTTATCCAGGATGAAATTTGCCGCATCCGGGTCCATCATCATGTCCAACATGAGGGTATCCATGCCACGGAGGTAGGTGGCATGCTGAAAAACGGACCCCCCGGTGGCCATAATGGAAAAATCGCTCCATGCTTCGAGTTCAGCGGAGAGGTTCCCAAAATCGAACCAGTTCACATCGGGCCAGGGATAATCTTCCATCTCCGCGATGGAAGAAGCCTTTGCCAGCGGAGGAAGATCAATGTCCATGGTCCACCCGGAAGCTGTCAGGTTTTCATGCTCCTTCATTCTCCAGAAGCTGAAGATTCCCCCGCCCCACTCCGGAGGAAAAAAGGGACTTTCCGGACCAATATATCGGGGAACAGTTCCAGTGTGCAGGTCAATCCCCCGCATATCGTACACATCGATGTGCAGGGTTTTCAGCAGTTCCATTGCAGAACTGACTTTCAACTCCTTTTTCAGTTTTTCCACCACCCATCGGGTGGCATTCATGTGGGCCGGAACCTTGTCGGGTTCACGGTGAGAGACGGTGGTTTTAATTCTTTCTGCAGGATGCATTTTCAAATCTTGAATTTTCAACTATGGTTCAGCATAAAAATCGTGGTTTTTTTATAATGCAGAATCTCAAACAAATTTAGTATCTGCGAAAAAACTCCGGAATAATTATCTCCGCTTCTTTCCGGATGGAAGGCGCCAATCCCACTGGTATGGAACGGTATGGCCAGCGGAGGTGTTCCCCGACATTGGCCCATCCTCCTACCAGAGCCATAAAGCGATCGCAGGCATGGTTAGGGAAATGTTCTTTGGTAATTAAAGGCGAAATCCATTGGCACATGAAGGTGTTGATCCGCTGTTCTAATTCGAGGGCAGCCTCCGGTTCAGTCAGGGAAAGTTCATACCACTGCTGCGCTGCAAAGGGATTAAGGCAGGCCATGTTGGAATAGGCTCCCCGGGCACCCTCTTTGATGCCTGATACCAGCCGGTGGCCGGGAATGAACACGGACAATTCCCGGCTGTGCTCCTTCATCAGGCGATACCATTCCGGATCGCCGTTCCGGTCAAACACCTTCAGTCCCTGAAGCGAAGGCGCCATTTTTTTCAGGAGGGGCCAGTCGGCGGGATCCAGCACCTTTTTGGCATGCGGCGGATTGTATAAGATCAGAGGAATACCGTTTGCTTCCGATTCCATCTTCTGCAGGAAAATGGCCGCCTCCTCCAGGGTGACCGGGAACCAATCGGGAAGGATAACCTGTACCGCCCCCGGATTCAGGTGTCTGATCCTGCGGAGCCTTTCCAGGGAGATTTGCGGGCTCATGTGGCTGACCCCGATCTGAAAGGCAACACCGGCCCTTTCGCACTTCTCTGCCAGCAAATGACTGATGGCGTCAAATTCCTCCTCCGTCTGGGCATAAAACTCGCCCGCCGTACCGTTAGAATAGATGCCGTTGGGCCGGGAGGAGATCAGGATGTCAATTTCATCAGCCAGTTTATGGAAATCGATGGATCCGTCTTTAACGGTGGCCAATAGCAGTGTAGCCCAATTACCGTATATTTCATTGTATTTCATTGGTTTCATGACGACAAGCTCTCTTTTTTCAGTTTAACAAATATCAACGACCAGGTAGCTATTAGCATCACCACAGCCATCACCTGATAAGCAACCGACAGGGATATATTGGCGTCTTTCAGCGCCCCGACCGCATACACCATGACTCCCCCGAC
>CAZLDP010000516.1:0-2491 GCA_964558145.1 uncultured Prolixibacteraceae bacterium
GACTGTGTTGGTGGTTCTCCTCGCTATCTTCATATTTGGCGGAACCAGTATCCGTGGATTTAGTTTTGCGCTGTTGATTGGCGTTATTTTTGGATGTTATTCCACGATGTTTGTGGCAACTCCGCTCGTATATGATGCCCAAAGGCTATTCGGTAAAGGCAAGTTAAAAGCCAAGGTACAACCCGCTTCATAACAATAAAGAGGCTGTCTCAAAAGGGCGGCCTCTTTAATTTATTGGTAATCAGAAGCTTGTGGGATGGAATATTTTGGCTCAAGTTAAGTTTAACAGGAAGTTAAAAACAAAAGAAGGCGTCTTATAATTTGATTTATTATAAATGTTTCATAATATAGATCAATGAGCTGCATCTCTTTTTATCGGCCAAGGCATTCCACCAGGAGATTTTCCCGTACCAGACTCCCCTGAGAAGGGGATATGAGGAATTTTTATATTTCTCGCTTAGGATGGAGACATAAAAGCTGTCGAAAGGCATCCTGAAGATTGATTTCAGTCCAAAGCCATTCCGGTTGGCGTACATCTCAAGGTTCGAAGGGGAGAAATGCCAGAGATGACGGGGCGTATCCCAGGCAGCCCAGTGTTCCTGGTAATGGTCGGCATCCCATGAACCGGGATTGGGGAGGGCCACGATCAGGGTCCCTCCGGGGCGCAGCAGACGGGTGAACTCCTGCCAGTATTTCTCCGGATGGTGAAGGTGTTCCAGTACATGCCACAGGGTAACCACATCGAAGGATTGAGTGGGAAGGGAAAACAGTTCCTCCGCGGGGAGGAGGTGCAACTCCCGTTCATCTCCGGCTACCTTGCGGGCTGTGGCGTTGACTTCGGTTCCGGTAACCTGCCATCCCTCCTTTAGCATGTGATGAAGAAAAAATCCTGTGCCTGCCCCGATATCGAGGAGGGAACCCCGGCGGATGCCTGCGCTCTTCCTGACTACTGAAGCCTTACGCAAAACCATGTATTTGCGTACCAGGTGATACGCGCGGCTGACCAGCCCTTTGGAGGTATCGCTGTGGGAGATATACTCCTCTGACTGGTAATATCGTTCCATTTCCCCTTCATCCGGGGCAGAGGCAGTAACCCTGAAGCCGCAGGTCTTGCAGCGGAACAGGGGAAATGATTCTCCGGTGACAAAATGATCGGTGCACCTGAACTCCTCGCGCAGACCAGGTGAACCACAAACCAGGCATTTTTCAGGTGACGGGGTAAAAATCTTGCTCATCGGAGGTGGGCTCAGATGATCAGCATGGCATCGCCGTATGTGCCGAAACGGTATCCTTTTGCCAGGGCTTCGTGGTAGGCATCCATCAGCAAGTCGTAACCGGCAAATGCTGCCACCATCATGAGCAGCGTGGATAAGGGAAGATGGAAGTTGGTGATCATCCGGTTGGCCACGCTAAAATCGTAGGGTGGAAAAATGAATTTATTGGTCCATCCTTCAAAGGGTTTCAGAAAACCATCGGTCGATACGGAGCTTTCAATGGTTCGCATCACCGTAGTTCCAACAGCACACACATTTTTATGGTTTGTTTTTGCCTGGTTGATGAGGTTGCAGGTTTCCTCATAGATCCAGATTTGCTCCGAGTCCATTTTATGTTTGGTCAGATCCTCAACATCGACGCTTCTGAAATTGCCTAAACCGGCATGGAGGGTAATGTAGGCAAATTGAACCCCTTTGATTTCAAGTCGTTTCATCAGTTCACGGCTGAAATGAAGTCCCGCTGTGGGCGCTGCCACTGCCCCTTCGTTCCGGGCAAAGATGGTCTGGTATCTTTCCTTGTCTTCGGGCGTCACCGGACGGTTGATAAACTTGGGAAGCGGAGTTTCACCCAAACTGTAAAGGGTTTTCTTGAATTCATCGTAGTTGCCGTCGAACAGGAACCTGAGGGTACGTCCTCTGGAGGTGGTATTGTCGATTACCTCTGCTACCAGGAGATCATCTTCCCCGAAATATAGTTTGTTCCCGATTCTGATTTTTCGGGCCGGGTCGACCAGAACATCCCATAACCGTTGTTCCCTGTTCAATTCGCGAAGCAGAAAAACTTCAATCTCCGCCCCTGTTTTCTCCTTGTTCCCGTACAGACGTGCCGGAAAAACTTTGGTGTCATTGAAAATCAATACATCATCATCGTTAAAATAATCGAGTATATCCTTGAATTGACGGTGTTCCATGGATCCGGTCCGGCGGTCAAGGACCATTAATTTCGACTCATCACGGTTCTCTGCCGGGTGGAGCGCAATTTGCTCGTCAGGAAGTCGATACTTGAATTTGGATAATTTCATTTCAGCCATAACCTATGCAGAATTTCTGTTAATTTACTATTTGATCATCATCGACGGAAATTTTTCCCTAAAGGTTTCAAAAGTGAATGCCTTTTGTACGAAAAAATCGCCGCTACGGGTACGCCTGAGGGCAGTTAAATAGGCCCCGGATCCGAGGGCAAATCCGATATCACGTGCCAGCGCCCTGATATAAGT
>CAZLDP010000517.1:0-2490 GCA_964558145.1 uncultured Prolixibacteraceae bacterium
ATTAAAAGCATAGGCTTGCAATCTATAAAAATTTACGCGGATGGAAGTCAGGATTTGTGAAAAGAGTCATGACTGCAAGACGATATAGATCTTATTTACGTGGCGCCTCCACGAATTATACACGCCGAGATATCTGTTTTCGCGATGGAAAATGGCAAACACGTTGCAACTGAAATTCCTGCAGCTAAAACAATAGATGAATGCTGGCAACTGGTCGAAGTATCTGAAAAAACCAAAAAACATTGTTGTATGCTCGAAAACTGCGTGTATGATTTTTGGGAGCTATTAATATTAAACATGACGAGGCAAGGTTTTTTTGGAGAAATAACACATGTGGATGCTGCATACATTCATTACCAAAAAGAGATTAATCTAAACAAGGATAAAGAATGGCGCATTAAAGAATTTATTAATCGTAATGGCAATTTATATCCAACCCATGGGTTGGGACCCGCGTGTCAGGTTTTAAATGTTAACAGGGGAGATAGACTCGATTACATGGTCTCGATGTCGACCAACGATTTCACCATGGGAGCTGAAATTGAAAAACGCTCCCAGGTAGATGATTACTATAAACCGTACGTCGGGCAATGGAAATTAGGGAACATGAACACCTCTATCATAAAAACCCTGAAAGGGAAAACCATTAAATTACAATATGATATTGGTAATCAACGTCCATATTCCCGCGTGTTTTGGGTTGTCGGCACGCAAGGAATCGCGAAAAAATATCCATTCCCATCTCGCATTTCCCGGGGCGAAGAATGGATGAGTGAAGAAGAACTCAACGAGGTGAAAGTAAAATATTCGCCCAAAATCGTGAAAATTGTCGGAGATATCGCTAAAAAGGTAGGGGGACATGGTGGAATGGACTTTTTAATGGAATGGCGACTGGTTGATTGTTTGAGAAATGGTCTTCCAATAGACGTGGATGTTTATGATGCCGCGACTTGGAGTTCGATAGTTCCTTTAAGCGAATGGTCTGTTGCCAATGGATCTAGCCCCGTTCGAATACCTGATTTTACACGTGGCTCGTTCAAAACCAATGCACCGATTGATCTTGACATGTCGTTAGGGGGAGGTAACACGACAATTAAGAAAAACACTCAAGTTGGATGATACTCTTCAAAAAACCGTCAATTGGGCGAGTATAACTAATCATTTATTTTCAGGCTTAATATGATGGATACTCCCCGTTTTTCAGACAAAGAAAAACTGGTCATAGGAAACACGGTGACAAGACAAGAGCAATAATATCTCCCGGGTGGGAGGTTATCTCGCCAGATGAAACTCCAATAGCCCCTCCAATGGTTCTTTTTCTATCTTTCCCATTTTCATGCCGTACTCCGATACAACGTTCTCCAATATCGGTTGAAAATGGTAAGCAACCGAACCCACGCAGTTGAAGGAATAGTCGCGGTACCCCGGATAGTGGATTACTATATTGTTAAACAAATCGTTAAACGAATCGTAAACTACTTTGCGGTAATATTCGTCACGATGTAAATTCTCCCCGACGAACCGGCTGAATTGGGCACAAAACTTATTTGCCGACGGTTTTGTGTACAGTTGATCGAATAATTCATCGGCTGTCATCCCGCAATAGGTCTTGTATTGTTTTTCCACGTTCGAAGGCATATACCCCCTGATGTAATCGCCGATTATCTTCTTACCGATATAACTTCCGCTGCCTTCATCTCCTAATAAAAACCCCAACGATTCAATGTTGTGAATGACCTTTTCTCCATTGTAAATGCAGGTGTTGGTCCCCGTACCCAAAATTCCTGCGAAACCGGCTTCGTTCTGCAGTAATGCCCTGGCAGCGGCCAGCAAATCGGTCTCAACAAATATCTCTGCTTTCGGAAACACGCTTGTTACGCCGTCAGTTATGACACTATCCGTCTTTTTCGAATATCCGCCTCCCGCACTATAGAAATAAACACTAGTTACTTCCGGGGCAATTTCCCGGATATCCTCCGGAATGCTCCGATGCAAGGATTGGCTGATGTAGGAACGATCGACAAAAAAGGGATGATATCCTTCCGTCTCGAACACCGTCGTCTTGCCTGTTTCTCCTATTAAACCCCATGATGTTTTGGTAGATCCTCCATCCGCAATTAAAATCATGATACCTTGTTTTAAATTTCACATTTCCTTATGGGTTATCCTCCTTCTGATCGTGCAAAAATGCAGTTTCCCCGGATATTCCGTCAAACCGTGTCCGCATAGTGCGCTACGACTATTTTTTCCTTAATCCAGCCTTGTACCCGCTCAGGGCATAATAAAGAATAAATAGATAACATGGGATAAACAATATGTAAGCTTTCTGAAAATCGGTTGCCGAAGGAGATGACCCAATGCTCCTGACGAAATCCAAGACAAATCCGAAAATCAACGGTATAACGGCTCCGCCTACAATGGCCATAACCAATAAGGATGCACCTGATTTGGTGAATTTTCCCAGCTTGTCGATAGCCAGCGCCCATATTG
>CAZLDP010000518.1:0-2488 GCA_964558145.1 uncultured Prolixibacteraceae bacterium
ATATTCTACTATAATAGTTGCCCTCTCTAAAAACATCAAAATTTCTAGTCCAGGTAGCTCTTGCTTTTCCAGTCTTGTATTGGTTTGGAATAACCTTATCCTCTCCCCATTCATATGAAAACACATCATGATTGCCTAGTGTCAGGTAAGTTGGTATATGAAAAGTATCCAGGAAACCGGCAAATGCTTCAACTTGAAAAGCCAGAACTTTGCCGTTATTTGTACGAGCATCATGAAAATCGATAATATCACCGGTAATAATTACAAAGTCGCTTTTTGTTTTTAACGGAACAGTCTGAAAAAACTCCTTAAAATTAGAGATGGCATTCCTATATCCTCTGGTTTCCAACCGATGATGAGCTACTTTTGAATCATAGTTTTCCAAATTAAACATCAAGTGTGTATCCGTAATCTGAAGAAAAGATAGCGTATCTTGTTGTTGGGCAAATACAAAGTTGCTTATCATCAAAGCGATGATAAGCAGTTTGTATCTTAAATATATTTTATTCATAAATAACAATTAATAATGAAATTTAAATCACCAAACAATCATTGGCATAACTGTTTGTGAATATTATGTTTAACTAAATTAGTATCCCGGATTTTGAGTTATATTTGGATTGATTTCAACCTCAGATGCGGGTATTGGCCATAAATACTGCTTTGATTCATCAAAAGCATGAACTCCCAGCAATTTAATCAATCCGGCTTCAAACATCGGATCAAAATTTGCCACACCATACTCATCAATTTCGGGAATGCCGGGGAAAAACCATAAACCTTTATTTACTACCTTTTCCCTTAACTCTTTGACATCCAGCATTCCATATGTTGGTTGATTGAGTACCTTACCTGCAATTTTCCATCTGATAATATCCATATAACGAATCCCCTCACGCGGAGATGGAGCAAACTCCATTCTACGCTCAATCCGAAGTGCCTTTCTCAACTCCGACTGGTTTATAGTAGTAACTGCCGGATAGGCTCCAACATCACTAACGTCTACATTATAAGCTCTGGCTCTTACCTGGTTAATTGCTTTTAACACAGATTCATCAATTTCATTTAATTCAATTTTTGCCTCAGCATACATTAATAATATATCTGCATATCGAATTATTATTTTGTCCTGATCTGCTACTTTATCATCAGACCATTCTTTATTGATACCTTTCCTAAAAACTAATCCGTTATACGATGCATACTGTCCGTTACTACGAGTATCTTGATTTGTCACATAGCTGTTTTTATCAAAACTCCAAACTTTTAAAGAATCGGGATGAGGCTCATAAATAAAACCTAAAAACTCAGTTCCAAACTCTACAATTGTCATTGTACAGCGGGGGTCACGATTTTTAAATGGCTCCCTTGGATTATATAAAGGAGATTCATCTATTGGCAATCCATCCGAACATAGAAAAGCACTAAATAACTGCCAGGATGGATTTCTGGCAGCATACCCTCCTGCATTACGTGTATAGTAATTAGCACATGCTGTTCCTGATGCAAAAACCTCATTAAGCTCAGCAGAGCGTGGAATTGAAAAAATGATTTCAGGAGACTTTTTAGTAGAAGTTAAAAACAACTCTTCGAAGCTTGGATGAAGATCATAAACTCCAAGATCTATACATTTTTTAGCTTCATCGCGAGCGGTTGTATAATCTTCCATGTATAGGGCTATCCTGGCTTTCATTGCATGACAGGCTCCTTTTGTAGCATATTTTCTGCCTGATGCATAACTGACTGGTAAAACAGTGGAAGCATAGTCATAGTCTTCATATATTGTTTCAAGAATTGTATTTTTATCTGTTCTTGAAAGGGTAAAAGCCTCATCAATTGATATATCCGCTGTAATATAAGGGACATCCCCCCAGTGTGAGATTAAGTAAGCATATCTTGATGCGCGACAAAATTTAGCATTAGCCTCATAAAAAGCTATTTTTTTCTCTGACAAAAACTCGCCGGACTCTTTTAGTTTTTCCAATAAAACATTAGATCGGGAGATTGCTTTATAATGGTTTCTCCATATTGATCTAAGTGTACTCCAGTTGGCATTTATTGTCGCTCCGGTTATCTGATTTGATCTTCCCCTGCTTTCCCAGTCATCAGTCCAATCATCGTAATCCTGAAACCAAAAATCATGTCGAAAAAGATCATTTAGAGACATTTCAATTTCAGTTTCATTTGAATACCAGTTTTCACTAGACCCTTCTGATAAGGGATTTAAATCAAGATCACTACAACCAACGAGTAAAAGAAATAAAAATAGTAAGCTGAATATTTTATTTATTTTCATAATGCTTGTTTTTAAAATTTTACAGATACTCCAATAATATACGAGGCTGTTATGGGGTAGCCATTTCGTGAAACTTCCGGATCCCAGCCTTGAGGATAGTTGTTTATCGACATGAAATCAGATATACTGGCATATATACGTAAGTTTTTTAATTTATACTTCTCAGTTAACATATTAGGTATGGTATATCCA
>CAZLDP010000519.1:0-2486 GCA_964558145.1 uncultured Prolixibacteraceae bacterium
GAACGAAGAGACGGGATGTGTATCCATCTGTGTGAATCTGTGGTGAAAATCTGCAATCTTATTGAGATAAAATCAGGGAACAATGACAAACACTTAAATCATTTGTTGACCACTTTTCTTCCAAAAGGGGTGATCGCCAGTGACATCAACTTGAAATGCTGCATGCCCCAGGGTATCCCGATAATCGTAAGGGTCAGCAGGATTCCAAACAGCAGGTGAGTCAACACAATCCAGAAACCTGCCACGATGAGCCAGATGAGGTTCATCAGGGTTGACAGACACCCTGGCGCCCAACTCTGAAGTTCCCATGTTTTGTTAAAGGGCCAGAGGGTTACCTCCGCAAGTTTAAAAACCTGAAGTCCGAAGGGAATTCCCACTATGGTCAAGCACAGCGCCGCTCCTCCGACCACGTAGCCGATGAAAGCTATAAGCCCACCGAAAATCAACCAGATTATGTTTCCAAGCAATCTCATCTTCTCTGCAATTTAAACCATAAAATAAGTATAAACAAACTCCTGTGCGTTACATCTCCCTCTCTGATTTATGCGTCATCCCCCCAATTTTCACCTTACTCCTTCTCCAATTTTTGAATCATCTCCGGTTGAAACTCCCCGCCGCATAGTGGAGAGGTTATTTCTTTCTCCCTAACCACCAAAGCCCGCTATGATTTTCCTGATTTGAACCAGCCTGTCGAGAAGGGTTTCCAGCCTGTCGAGCGGCAGCATATTGGCGCCATCGGAGAGGGCGGACGATGGGTCGGGATGGGTTTCAATAAAGATACCGTCCACACCGGCAGCAATTCCTGCCCGGGCGATGGTTTCGATCAACTGGGGTTTTCCCCCGGTCACTCCTGAAGCCTGGTTGGGTTGCTGCAGCGAATGGGTGATGTCGAGAATTACGGGACAACCGAAAGCCTGCATCTCGGGAATACCGCGGTAATCCACAACCAAATCCTGGTACCCGAACATCACACCCCTCTCGGTCAGCAGAATCCGGTCGTTCCCGCTTTCACGCACCTTGTCTACGGCAAACTTCATCGCCTGTGGGGATAAAAATTGTCCTTTCTTGATATTGACCACTTTGCCCGTGGAGGCGGCTGCAACCAGCAGATCGGTCTGCCGGCAGAGAAAAGCAGGTATCTGGAGTACATCCACATACGCGGCAGCCATGGCCGCCTCACCGGCTTCATGAATATCGGTTACCACGGGTACGCCAAAGGTTTCCCCGACCTTCCTGAGAATCTTCAGTGCCTTTTCGTCGCCTATACCGGTAAAAGAATCGAGTCTCGAACGATTGGCTTTCCGGTACGAACCTTTGAAAATCCAGGGGATCTCCAGTTTCCCGGAAATCCGGAAAATTTTTTCGGCAATTTGTAACGCCATTGTCTCCCCTTCCACGGCACAGGGACCCGCCATAAGCAGGAAATTTCCGGAACCAGCATGTCTGAGCTTTTCTATTGTCGGAGTCATAAGGTTGTCTGTTTTATTTATGAAATGTGCGGGAAAGTTAGTAAAATGGTTCATTCAAATGTTAAACCTTCATGCCCATTATAAGGAAATCACAGGAAACCTGTTCAGAAAAAAATTCCTTTTATACTTTTGCACCCCAATTCAGCAATAGATGGAAGAAATCAGAAATGTTGCCGTTATCGCTCACGTGGACCATGGCAAGACCACATTAGTTGACCGTATCTTACACCAGGTAAAGCTTTTCCGTGACAACCAGGAGGTCAGGAACCAGATTTTAGACAGCAACGAACTGGAACGGGAAAGAGGAATCACTATCCTGAGCAAAAATGTGTCGGTACGATACAAGAATGTAAAGATCAATGTGATCGACACCCCAGGTCACTCCGACTTCGGAGGGGAAGTTGAAAGGGTGCTGAACATGGCTGATGGCGTCCTGCTCATCGTAGATGCTTTTGAAGGGCCCATGCCTCAAACCCGCTTTGTACTACAAAAAGCGCTTGAACTTGGTCTTAAACCGGTGGTCGTAATCAATAAAGTGGACAAACCCAACTGCAATCCTGAAGAAACCCATGAAAAAGTCTTCGATTTGATGTGCAGTCTGGATGCATCCGAGGATCAACTTAATTTTCCCACTGTGTATGGTTCTTCCAAACAGGGATGGATGGGAGCCTGCTGGAAGACTCCGTCGGAGGATGTCAGCTTTCTGTTAGACACCATCATTGCCCATATTCCCCCGGCCCGGTTTGAGGAAGGCACCCTTCAGATGCGTATAAGCTCATTAGATTACTCCTCTTACCTGGGAAGGATTGCCGTGGGGAAGGTGAGCCGGGGTTCCCTGATTCCAGGAAGTCAGGCGACGCTGGTTAAGCGCGACGGAACTCACGTCAGGAATACCATCAAAGAAGTTTATCTCTTTGAAGGTCTTGGAAAGGAAAAAACAAAAAAACCGGTGCGTTCGGGTGAAATCTGTGCCGTTTTAGGCATGGATAATTTCGAGATCGGCGACACCATTGCCGA
>CAZLDP010000520.1:0-2482 GCA_964558145.1 uncultured Prolixibacteraceae bacterium
ATCCAAGAAAAACCACATCAGAAAGCCCAATACAAGCGCGCCGAGGATCAGCAGGATGTTACGGGTGCGGTTCTTCATATTGACCATGGCAAATTGTTTTTAAGTCAAAAATAGCAACATTACTTCACCGTTCCTTGGTTTTGACCTGTCTTTTGTTGCGATTTAATCCATTGAAGATACCACTGTGCCATATAACAGTTGTAAAAATGGGATTTAACCGGATGGCGGTAATCCTCTCCTGGACTGCTTTTCATCAGTCTGCCAGTGATTTCCCGGTAGTACACATCATCATTGAGGGGGTAATACATCTTTCGAAGAAAGGCAGGTGTCGATTCAATGATTTTTTCCTTGATGAGGCTGTGCTTTCGCGAAGGGTTGACTGCTTTTTTCAGGTCGAAACCGACACCTGCCGGCTTGAATATCAAATTTTCGAGGGTATCATTATAAAGTTTAGCCCCGAAACGCTGAGATTCGGGCAACGAAAGAAAGAAAGTGACCAGTTCCCTGTCTAACAACAGTGTATAATCCTGTATGCCAAACCAGGAATAGATCCGCGATGAGTTTCCGATGAATTTACATTGTCTTTCGAAGTAATCCCACAGGTCGAATTTGAACCGGCCGGGTAAACTCCCCAGTTCTTCAAAGTGATAATGAAGCATGGCATCGAGCAGCCTCTTCTTTTCTTCCTTTCCCCTGACATAGGCTGTTCCGAACATGGTCATTATTTCGCGGGCTATTTCAGGATCATCTTGTGTTTTAAGTTCGTAATACAAGTGGCTCCCCCTGATGAAATCGCCCGACAAACCCGGAATTGCAAGGGTATCGGGCCCAACGATCCCTTCGGCTTTCATTTTCCGGATCGCAAAATAGTCCTGGAGATAGGGCATCGATGAAAAATGGCCGCAATAATGCATGAAACGGATAATTTCCGGGTCTTCTTCAAAACCTCGGGTTAATTCTTCATCGTAGCGGATGAAAATGTAAGGGAAACCTAACTTCCGTGCCACTTTTTCTGCGGTCATTCTTTCGGACATCGACTCCCTGCCCCAAGTGGCACAGATCACCTCATCGATGCCGAACTCCTTCAGCAGACAGGCCAACAACCGGGAGTCATACCCGCGAGTGAGCGGGAGCAGGATCTGTTTGTTCCGGAAAAGGGGACAATACCTGCTGAATATCTTGGTTAACAATGTTTTCAATTCTTCGGGGGTAGCCGGTTCCCTGGTCCTGTAGTCACCAGTTCCGGTTATGAAAGTGGTCGGTTTTTCGTGGGGCTTAAACCGGACGATCTCACCGGGTCTTAATTGTGACAGGGAACCGATCAGCGTCGTGCCTGCGGGTGTGGCACAAAATTGCAAAAAGTGCAATATTACCTCCTTGCCGGCGAGTTCAACCGGTTCGTTGGGCAGGCATTGACCGGGATCGTCGCTGATCAGGATCTGCTTGCCTGAAAAGGTGTAAAATACCGGGTAGCTCCAGACCGGGCTGGAAGCCATCCATACTTCGCCGGGTTTTTTGACGATGATGGCGAATTGCCCGTTCAGTCCGGAACACCAACGATGGAAATCCTCAAATGAGGAGGAATGTATTTCGGTGCAAGCCAGGAACCGGGTAGAATCGATATATTCTTCCTTGTCCAGGATAAAACCGCATACGTGGGTTTCACCCTTATGGGTCCATGGGTAACTGTCGGCCCTAATGATACAATTCATAACCATAAATTAATCAGGATAAGTGGAATACTTCCGGCAGCAATTGCCTTGAGGAACAGAACGGCTGCTTTGGCCAGGCTGACACCAGCCAAACGCAGGGAGTAAAAGGCCAGGAAGGTGAAAAACAGCAGTCCGGTCAGGCTGTACAACCCGATGGTGGTGTAAATGTCTTCAAGGATTAATCCGCCAATGGCAAGGATGGAGGCTCGGGCAACCAGGAGGAGCCCGTTAAAGATCATTGACACTTTCTGTTTTTCCCTGACTAACAGTATTGTGGAAAGGGGAGAGCTGATAAAGACCATGAAGAGCCAGGGGGAGAGCAACTGGGCTAATGAACCTGCTAATTCCCATTCCCTGCCAAAGAGGAATCCGAAAATTTCTTTTCCCCACAGTGCCAAAAGAGTAAAAGGAATTACGGCAACCCAAACCTGTTTTTTCAGCAGCGACCAGGTAAGGAGGGTCAGTTCATCGAACTGATTTGGATATAGAGAGCGGGCTTTCTGGATGTAAACACTTCCGACAGAGACGCTGGTTAACTGGACGGGTGTGCTGATGTAGCGGTGCGAAAATGAATACATCCCGAGCACGTGATTGCCAAAGAAAGGCTTGACCAAAAAGACAGGGAGCTGATTGCTCAAATAATTAAAAAATTCGGAAGGGACGTTAAAGAACGGGAAGTTCCGGTACCTGCGGGCCAAATCTTTTTCTTCGCTGGAATACCAACCTATTCCGGGGAGACGAGGAAGTTTTGAATAAAGAAACACCGGGGC
>CAZLDP010000521.1:0-2480 GCA_964558145.1 uncultured Prolixibacteraceae bacterium
TTCATATTCACCCAGATGACGGTAACACTCTCCGATGGCATAGGCATACTCCATCCGCTTTTCCCTGCTCTTCTCCTTTTTGTTGGCCTTGCGGTACTTTTCAATAGCCTTGTAATATTCCCCGATCTCTTTTGAAGTAAATGCCACCCTGCTCAGATTGCCTGCAGCACAGGATGAAAGATAATACCCCGCCAGAAAAAGCGCAATCCATTTGAAAATATTCATATTCTCCTGTTGATCATCATTCGTTTGCCTTCCGCACCAGGCTCCTGCCTGTATCAGACGGTAAAAGTAAATTTTATTCGTTGAAATATAAAAAATAACGGAACCGATGGTGTAATAGTATCCAGGTAAAACAGAAAGACAGGACGATCCGCCAGGGGAATATCACTCCCGCGTATAAGGGCTGGTTCATCCCGTGCACAGCCCTTTTTCTTTGATTAACCATCCTGAATACTGCTGACTATCTGACAAAAAGCAGTTCGCGGTATTTGGGTAACGGCCAGATCTCATTATCGATGACCATTTCGAGCTTGTCGATGTGGTACCTGATCTGATCGAGGAAAGGAAGCACCTTGAAAGAATAGGCTTTCGCCTTTTCCACTGAATCTTCGATTACATTGGCATTTTTACGGGCCTCCGTCATCTCGCTGACCAGCATTTTGATGGTGGAATTATGCAGGCTGATCTCCCTGATCAGCGATTTGCGGCCGGCAGACAACTCTTCGTATTCTTCTGCCTCAAACACCTCTTTCAGGTAACTGACATTTTCGAGAAGTACGGTCATGTATTTAACCGACACCGGCACGATATGGTTGATGGCCAAATCGCCCAGAACCCTCGATTCAATCTGTATCTTTTTAGTGAACTTTTCTAATTCCACTTCGACGCGTCCATGCAATTCCCGTTCAGAAAGGATATCCAGGTCGGTGAACAATCTGACGCTCTCGGGACGTGACCAGGCGCTAAGGGCTTCAGGGACATTATTCACATTGCTGAGTCCGCGCCGTTCAGCCTCTTCAACCCACTCCCGGCTGTATCCGTTGCCATTAAAACGAATCGGCTTGGAATCCACGATCAACTTCTTCAGCACCTGAAAGAGGGCTTCATCTTTTTTTATCCCACGCCCAATGAGTTCATCCACCTCCTTTTTGAAATGTCTCAACTGACAGGCCACCACGGCATTGAGTACGATCATGGGCGCGGCACAATTGGCCGAAGAACCGACGGCACGGAATTCAAAACGGTTTCCGGTGAAAGCAAAAGGAGAGGTACGGTTGCGGTCGGTGGTGTCGAGGATAATCTCCGGGATCCGGCCAATATTGAGTTTGAGTTCCGTTTTCTCGGCAGGGGTCATCTTGCGATCCACTACGGCACTCTCCATCAGGTCGAGCATCGCAGAGACTTCTGTCCCGAGAAAGACGGAGAAAATCGAGGGAGGCGCCTCATGGGATCCAAGCCGGTGCTGGTTGGCAGCATTGTATATCGAGGCACGCAACAGATCCTGGTTGTCGTATACGGCTTTGAGGGTATTCACGATAAAAGTCAGGAACTGGAGATTCCCTTTGGGATTTTTACCCGGACTGTAGAGATTCACCCCGGTATTGGTTTGCAGCGACCAGTTGTTGTGTTTTCCCGATCCGTTGATCCCCGCAAAGGGTTTTTCGTGGAACAAAACCCTGAATTTGTGATAACGTGCGATTTTCTGCATCAGGTCCATGATGACCTGGTTGTGATCGTTGGCAAGATTCATCTCCTCGTAGATGGGAGCCAGTTCAAATTGATTGGGAGCCGTCTCATTATGACGGGTTTTCACGGGAACGCCCAATTTGTAAGCTTCATGTTCCAGTTCGATCATAAACCGGTTTACCCGCGTGGGAATCGAACTGAAATAGTGGTCTTCTAATTGCTGGTCCTTCGAAGAGGAGTGCCCCATAAGCGTCCGGCCGGTAAGTACCAGATCGGGACGGGCCAAAAAGAGCGATTCATCAACCAGGAAATATTCCTGTTCCCATCCCAGGTTCGCCTGCACACTTTTTACCTCTTTGTCGAAATATTGCGCCACAGCCGTGGCAGCCTCATCCACCGCTCTGATGGAGCGAAGAAGCGGTGTTTTGTAATCAAGGGCCTCCCCGGTGAAGCTGATAAAAATGGTGGGGATACTCAGCGTCGTCTCACTGATGAACGCCGGTGATGACGGATCCCAGGCTGTGTAGCCGCGCGCTTCAAATGTCTGCCGGATTCCCCCGCTGGGAAAGGAAGAGGCATCCGGTTCCTGCTGGGCCAGCATCTTGCCGCTGAAAGCCTCAATCACTCCCCCGGTTCCTGTATATTCGATAAAGGCATCGTGCTTCTCCGCCGTTCCGTCGGTCAATGGATGAAACCAATGGGTATAATGAGTGGCACCATTTTCCAATGCCCAGGCTTTCATCCCCTGCGCCACCTGATCCGCCATCTTCCGGTCCACTGCCGTCCCCTTT
>CAZLDP010000522.1:0-2480 GCA_964558145.1 uncultured Prolixibacteraceae bacterium
CATTTTAGCTGAAAGAAAGAAAAAAGTTCAAAACTTAATAAATGCGTTGAGCAAATCTAGAAACACTACCTACTTGAGATTATCAAAATTGGTTTTAGTAAGCAAAAAAAATAGAACAAGAATCAAAGCATTTGGAACAGAACTTGATGAATATGATGCGATTTATATTCATGCAAGAACTTCATTATCCCAATTCATTGAACATGACTTGAATATTTCCTCTATAACCTTCATAGTATAATCAACCTGCTCCTTTATATTATCGATAAATATAGTACGCCCCTCATTATCAACACTCGCCGTGCCGGAAATAAACAATTGCCTGTAATCAGGGAATTTAATTTCAACAGCACGACTGAAGGAGCTTTTATAATCTGTGGCACTGCATTGCATGGGAGAGGGAACTTCCCTTATACTAACATTCGAATGCTTAGGTTTAATTGCTAAAATATTAGATACCAGAGGAGCGCCTTGCAGGTTTCCTGCACCAATCCCTGTACTTGCCGGAACAAGCGTTTCAAGGATGCCAAACTTCCTATAATATTTTGTGCGCACCTCATTAAATTCAGAATACCAGTTAAATAATTTATCAAGGTAAAACCAGGTACGAACTACATTTGTATAATCCATTCCAATTCCGCTTAATGCATCGTTAATATTATCAAAAACCTGCAAGGTTTGGTCAGCGTTGGAAAGATCATTGTTCTCTGGCCGGATATCTCCCAAATAACAATACGCTGCATCATTATCCTCATAATAAAACCCGGTTATTTTGCCTTTAAAACAGACAGGAGTTAAATTTACACCGGATACTGCAAACAACTGGGTGCCATAAACAATATTGTCTGAGGAAGTGGAACCATGAATGTAAGTAACCGGCCATTTATTTAAACCAGGATAATCTTCAATATTAAACAGATCGCTATTCTGCATTTTCCGATCGCCGAAAACAAATTGGGAAAGTATATCAATTTGGTTATCCATAATATACTTTGTTAATTGTTCAAACATTAACCTGAAATCTCCACATTTTGGCGGATATACATTTATGTAATGCTGGATTAAATTCTGATGTTCAAAACTCATGATTCCCATTTCAGGGATAGCAGTTTTTTTTATTATTGGTTTCTTCTTCATAGCATTTGTTTTAATAATATATCTTAGTTTTATAATTGATCTGTGTTTAAAATGGATAATAAAATAGTGGCTGGTAATTATTCCGGAGATTTAACAGCAGATAAATCCTTCAGGATCTTATGAAACTCAGAGGTCGTTAACTGTTGTCTGCTATCTGTCAATGCAAGTTCAGGGTGATTGTGTACTTCAATCATGAATCCGTCATACCCATATTTTTTTGATTGATTGATAATATCTTCTATCAAAATATGATTCCCGGATATGTGACTCGGATCCAGGATTACAGGAATATCCGGCAGATATTTTTTCATACATTTAGTCAGTTCCCATAGAGGCGGATAACGGTATTTACTTCGGTATGGAACACTGAATCCACGATGAATGGCAATAATCGTTTCAATACCAGAATTATAAAATCTTTCTATTGCCCCGACCCACAGTGGAATCTCAGGACAAATTGGATTCTTAACCAATACTTTCATATCTGTGCTTTGCATAGCATTGGCCAGTTCTTGCACAGAAAATGGATTGGCAGTTGTTCTGGTTCCTATCCATACTACTTTAATATTTCTTTTAAGGCACGCCTCCACATGTTCGGGTAAAGCCACTTCTGTACATATCTCAATATTGTACAATTCCCGGGCTTCAACAAGCCAATCCAGAGCCTCTTCACCATAACCTTCAAATGATCCCGGTTGGGTCCTTGGTTTCCAGGCTCCGGCTCTCATGCAACTTATTCCCATTGATGAAAGAGCCTCAGCAATCTCCATTATCTGTTCCCGGCTTTCTGCACTGCATGGTCCGGCAACCATAAAAAATTTTTCAATCGGTAGCCCCCATTGATCTAAAGGGGAAATTCTTATTCCTGAATTCATTGTTTTCTTATTTGCCTGACGGATGTAGTACTGAGGGCTCCTTTGGAGATAATGCTGGTGCGCTCTGTCAAGTTCTTTTACAAAACAGTCCAGTCTCTCTTTGAAGCCATCAAACCTTTTATCCGAATATGCTGCCATGCCGATATGAAGCCCTAATTAAGGTTATTTAAAGCGAACTTTTAATCCATTGGTATTTTTAGCCTTACGCGAAATGAGGTAAGAATCGGTTTTTATTTTATCTTTTACCAATTCCGGGATATTGTACGATTTCATTAAAGCATAATAATAATCAGGATCTTTTTGAGGGAGCATAAATGCCTTTCCTGCTTCTCCATTGCCTCCAACATGAGCTATATAGGGACGGGTATACAGGCCATCACCCCTTCTGCTGCTAAAAACAATCCAACGACTGTTTGATGACCACGAGTGATAGCTATCCACATCCGGACTGTTTACCTTGTCCATGTT
>CAZLDP010000523.1:0-2477 GCA_964558145.1 uncultured Prolixibacteraceae bacterium
GGTTAAGCGTCGCAGTCCGCTTTCTATCTCTGCAATGCGTGCATTACACCCACTCTTGGCAGGTGTAGGTAGCGAAAATATTTCGTTTGACCGAAGCGACCGCTCCAATAATCAAGTTATTGTTCGCAATGAAAAAGGAGAAGCTCTAACAAATGAAGAAATTGAGGCATTATTGGTAGGGAAAGACCGAAGCTTTAGCCGTAAATGGATTCCCGACAACCGCCGTGCCGGAGGTTTATTTGTTCAAGATATAGCCATTGATTTGCGCCGTCTTTTTAGTGTAGCGTTGAACCCCTTTGAACCTGAAATATCTACGGAAACAGAATCCCGTTTACGTGAAGCCCATTGGGTAGAATCGGAAAATGTATTCGGTCCTTGTCTGGTTGCACCGAATTCGGTTCGGGAAGAGTTGATTCCTGCATTAGCCGAAGCCATTATTGAATGGAATATAACTTCAAACCAAGCGCGTACTTTTAGTTTAATGGAAACATTAGCTGTAACCATTAGCAATAATGCAAATAAAATTGCCACAAGTATCCGGGCCAAACTATCTGAAGAAGAAGATAACAAGGCTAATCCGATTATTGAGGAAAATCTTGAAGGTGTTTCAACTTATGTGACGTTAGCTGCTGGTGGATATATCCGAACTAAATCGGAAAGTTTTGATGCCCTTGCTAAAGCCAAGCAAAAACTTATTGAATTAATGTCTGACTTTGATTACGAAAATCAGTTGACATAATCTTAATCCATTAACTTTTATTTACTCCTGACAGGGGTTCTTTCCCTGTCGGGAGTAAATAACTATTCCCTTATTATCTTACGAAAAGGGTGTATTGATATTGCAATAGTATCAGCAATAACAAATGCGAATTACCGGTACCCATTTCAACTATTATCTCATCTGTCACCGTAAACTGTGGTTGTTCTCGAACGGAATAACTATGGAAAACACTTCCGACCTGGTTTACGAGGGGAAACTGATCCATGAAAACTCCTATCCCCGTCGTGGTGAAAAATTCAGGGAAATTGAAATTGACGGGATTAAAATAGACTACTATGATCCCAGAAATAAGGTGATTCATGAAATAAAAAAATCTGACAAGCATGAGGATGCTCATGAATGGCAACTGAAATACTACCTCTATGTCCTTGAACAAAACGGTTTGGAAGAGATTACCGGTGTTCTTGAATATCCAAGGTTGCACAGGACTCAGGAGGTTTTCCTTACCACACCCGACAGGGAAGTCATAAGCGAAATGACAATTGAAATCGAAAAAATAATTCAGAATGAAAAATGCCCGGAAAAAATGCGAAAATCACGCTGTAAAAACTGCAGTTATTTCGATTTCTGCTGGAGCGGGGAGGATATGGTTTAATGTTATCTATGCCCTGCGGTGGATTTTATGAATGTTGGTTTGCCGTGTTAATGATAATCAGAGTTGGTATGGTAACAAGCAGAATTATAAAGTTGTCAGAATGATATTAAATGAAAAAGACTTACTATCTGTTTAATCCGGGAAGGCTTCAGCGCAGAGACAATACCTTGAAGTTCACTCCGTGTAATGATGAAGGGGAGGAACTGGAACCACGTTTTCTCCCGGTTGAGAATGTTGGGGAATTATACTGTTTTGGATCTCTTGAAGCCAATTCGGCTCTTTATAATTTTCTTGGGCAGGAACAGATCCCCGTGCATTTCTTTGACTATTATGAAAATTATACCGGGTCATTCATGCCGCGAGAATATCTGCTTTCGGGAAAGATGCTTATTGCCCAGGTTAAGTACCAGCAAAATAAGAAGAAGCGGATAGATCTGGCGCAACGGATATTGGATGGAGCAAGTCATAATATGGTAAAGAATTTAAAGTACTATAATACAAGAGGAAAGGATCTGGAACCGATCATCGGGATTATAGAAAACCTGGCTTCAAAGATATCCGACACTATCGCTATAGACGAATTGATGGGAATAGAAGGGAACATCCGAAAAAATTACTACGAAGCATTTGAGTTGATAATAAATGATTTCAGCATGGGAGGACGAAGCTATAAGCCACCGCTTAACGAGGTTAATGCTTTGATATCATTCGGTAACATGATGTGTTATAGTCAGTGTCTTAGAGCTATTCATCAGACACAGTTGAATCCGGCTATCAGTTTTTTGCATGAGCCGGGAGAACGGAGGTTTTCCCTTTCTCTTGATTTGGCGGAGATATTCAAGCCCCTGTTGGTAGACAGGGTCATCTTTAAGGTGACCAATAAGAAGATGATACAATCGTTGCATTTTGAGGAAAACCTTAACAGGATGCTTTTAAAAGCGAATGGCAGGAAGATCTTTGTTCAGGCTTTTGAAGACAGGCTGAGAGAGACTATTGCCCACAGGACATTAAAGAGGTCGGTCAGTTACAAACACCTGATCAAGCTGGAATGTTATAAACTTCAGAAACACCTTCTTGAGATAGAAGAATACAAACCTTTTA
>CAZLDP010000524.1:0-2469 GCA_964558145.1 uncultured Prolixibacteraceae bacterium
CTATATAGAGGTCCCTGGCGTCGTTGATTCCCGAGAAATCAGCTTTATAGGGGATGAAGGCGGTTTTCATGCCCATTGCCGACAGGATATCGTTCAGCTTAAGACTCCATTCGAACTTAAACCGCGGCATTTTCACCACCACCTTGTTTTCCATTTTAAAACCCTTCATCCACTCATTCCACTTCGCATTGTCGAGTTCGGCAATCACATCGGCGGTGGTTTTTCCGGTATTGGGAAGGATGACGGTCATCCGGTACCTGCCTTTTCCATAGGGAAGGTGCACCGCACTGAAAAGGGTGTTGCTTGTGTACTCCAAGGCGGTCTCCTGGCTCATGGTGGCCACCTCCGTCGTGGAGCCGTCGCCAAACCGGAAGGGCAGGTTGTGGGTATCCTGGTCACCAAACTTCGATTTCCAGATCCCGTTAAAATAGATGGCATTCAGCAAAATCATCACCAGGTCTTTATCAATCTGGTTAATGATGGTCGGAATCTTGCCTTCCGTTTTACTGTTAACCCATCCGTTGATAATCCCCAATACTTCCGGTAATTTGAAATCTAAAGCCGTGACTGCTGCATCATAATTCTTCTTGTTCACGGTGACAAAATCCTCCCTCACCTTCAGGATATGATCGTAATAAATCGCGTTGGCGATTCTCAGTTTCACTTCCGGGTCGGCCGACCGGAGAGCCTCCACCAGCGCACGGTGCGCTTGGTTGATCTGGTCAGTGGTCAGCCCCGACAGGGCCATGGCCTTTTCCATTTCCTTACGGGTTTCACCTGCCGCCCCGTTGTACACCATCGATAAGGCCAACGACACGCTCAGCGGCGATATCAACGTATTATCCCTCTCCTCCGCTATTTCAGTAACCCTCCGGAACAGATTGAGGCCGAACTGATTATCGGCATGGATCAAACTGGCTGATTTTTCGGGAAGATCGGTCAGCCCTCCGGGTTCTTCCACCTCCTGTTTCTGGCACGACATCATAGTCCCCACCAGCAAGGCAATCATTAATAATGCGGTCATCTTTTTCATGGCAAAATAATAACTAAATATTTGAATTAAGTACACGACAAAAATTTACAAAATGCTTTAAATTAATCTATATCATTTCCAAATAACTATTTAATAAGTATCGCAAGTGATTTTTGACTACTTGCAAAAAGAGACATTATCCGCACTAAAACCGCATTTTATTATATTTTGCTGTTGTAACAGTGCTTTCATTATAATTCAACATGGAGTTTTAACTTGTAAATCTGTTTCCCGTTCTTTGCAACTCTTGAAAATAGAATGGAGGCGTTCGATCTTTCTTCAATGTAGTAACTTCCCATTAATAAATACTCATTTTTACAATCAGTGATGATACCATTTGGTGGTTGTGCGATCGCGATTCTTTTAAAATAAATCGAGTCTTCAATAATTTTATAAATTCCCTCTGTCAGACAATAAGCAGGATATTTTTGATTCATCACCCCTCCGGATGCTAATTCAATAAAACTATCCTTCTTAATGATAAAAGATTCCCACAAAAGGTTGTTGTCATAACTAAATGATCCCATATATGAACCATCCTTTAATTTGTATACCACACCGTTATTTTCTTTTTCGCAACTTAAGATCCCTATTAATAGAAATAATCCTATAAAACATTTGAATATTTTCATGTCCAAGTGATTTAGTTATATTTTTTATAAATATTATTCTTAGTAATAATTGTGTTTTTAGCATCGGGAATTGTATTGGAAACACAATTCTAACCAGGTTCATTAAATTATTTACCACCCGATAACGGGTCCTTGACCGTCCCCACAAACAGGATGGCATTGGTTGACTTTTCCGTGATGGCAAAGAGGAAGGGCCTGTTCACGATAAACCGGATCTTTTGGGGGTTGAACGAGGTCTTTTCGATGGCCACGATGGTGGCCGCAGCAGCTTCGGTCCCTTCCTCATTCACCTCGAGATAGCTTTTTTGTTTCACAAAATCAATCCTTAATCCTCCAGCCCGGTTGATCCCCGAAAAATCGGCTCCATCAGTAAAAGCCACCCCCATTCCCATGCGGGTGAGAACATCGTTCAGGAGGATATCGTAGGAATACTTCAGTTTAGGCAGGCTGATTTCCACATCCTTGGTCTCGGCAAACCCTTTCGTCCATTGCTTCCATTTTTCAGCGGTAAGCTGTTCCACGAGCCGGGAGAGACTCTGTTCCGGCAGGGGCAGGATCACCACCATGTTATAATCTCCTTTCCCGTAGGGGAGGCGAATGGCGCTGAACAAATCGTTGCGGAGATAATCCAGGGTGTCGTTCCGGTTCATCATCTCCGTTTCGATCTGCCTTCCGTCGCCAGTGGTAAACATGGCCCGGGCAGTGGCCTTAGGATTAAACTCCTTCGTCCAGACTCCCTTGAAAAAAATGGCGTTCAGCAGAAACATCACATGGTCGCAAGAGATCCGGTCCAGAATGGAAGGG
>CAZLDP010000525.1:0-2461 GCA_964558145.1 uncultured Prolixibacteraceae bacterium
ACATTGACGTAAAACCGCGACAACACCCAGAAGAGCTGGTTCCCGCGCAGATCTTCAAATCCGAGACCCAGCACCTGGGCATGTTCCCAGGCAATCTCCTGCATGTACCAGAAAAGAAAAGGAGTCGACACTTCGCCGAAACGGTTGATATGAAAAGACTGGGCTTTCAAATGGTGAACATGCTTCATAAAGGATGGATTCTTCAAACTTCACTGCAAATTTAGAGTTCAGTTTTGAAAAACAGGATCATTTCACCACTTTTGCAAAAAAATTGAGCCAAATGGGCGAAATTATCATCAAGACTCCTGCGCAGATCGGGGGTATTCGCAAGAGCAGCCAGTTGGCGGCACAAACCCTCGACTACATAACCCCCATAGTGAAAGCGGGGGTAACCACCGAATACCTTGATCACAAAATCGAAGAGTTCATCAGGGATCATGGGGCAATCCCTGCCACAAAGGGCTACAACGGATATCCGGCATCCAGTTGCATCTCCCTCAATGAAATCGTCTGTCATGGCATTCCCTCTTCCAAAGTCATCCTCAAGGAAGGGGATATCCTCAATATCGATGTGACCACCATTCTGGATGGCTATTACGGCGACACCTCACGGATGTACGCCGTTGGAGAGGTATCTCCAGAAGCTGTCAAACTGATTGAAACTACCCGCCATTGTCTCGATCTGGGCATCAAACAGGTACGTCCGGGCAATCCGTTGGGCAACATCGGATTTGTGATCAGCAGGTATGCGCGCTCTCAGGGATTCAGCGTGGTCTACCAATTTTGTGGCCACGGTGTGGGAATTGATTTTCACGAGGAACCCCAGGTCGACCATACCGCACGCCGCAACAGCGGTCCCCTGATGAAAGCAGGTATGATCTTCACCATTGAACCCATGATCAACCAGGGGAGACCCTCCGCCGTGGTCGACCGCAAGGATGGATGGACGGCGCGCACTTCCGACTTGAAACTATCCGCCCAATTTGAACACACCATTCTTGTAACCCCTACCGGGTATGAAGTGTTATCGGACAGCCGGGGGGAATATCCGGTTACCTGAGGTCAGGACCGGGGCTAACCGCATCGCTGTAATTGCACAGCACAATGACCCGGCATTCTTGGATTTTCCTTGTTTCAACCGGAAGAGCAAATCATCGGGATAATTGATTATTTTTGCCGATAGAGAAAAAAAACAAACATGTCATTGATCATTGACGAAAAAGACCTCGAAAAATTCATCCTGGTAGGCGACAGGGTATTGGTAAAACCCAAGAATCCGAGCCAGAAGACCAGTTCCGGACTGATTCTCCCTCCCACAGTCCAGGAAAACGAAAAAGTGCTCAGCGGCTACGTGGTCAAGGTAGGTCCGGGTTATCCCATTCCTGCGATGACCGACGAAGATGAACCCTGGAAGGAAAAACGGGAATCGGTTAAATATGTCCCCCTCCAGGCCCAGGTGGGAGATATGGCCGTCTACCTCAACAAGAGCGGCTATGAAATCGAATTCCACGATGAAAAATTCATTATACTCCCCCATTCAGCCATCCTGATGCTGATCCGTGATGAAACCCTCTTTGATTAACCCACAATTGACAAATCGTCAGCATCACTATTTTTTTGATCACTATGCTTAAATTACACAGGTGCTAACAACTATTTTTTATATTGCAGCCTATTCACAATTAAAATAATACAACGAACGGACATGACTAAAGTAGCAGAACGAATCAACCGGCTTTCGGAATCAGCCACATTGGCCGTAGCGCAGAAAAGCAGGGAATTAAAAGCACAGGGAATCGACGTGATTGGATTGGGTGTGGGGGAACCCGATTTTCACACCCCTGATTTCATCAAGGAGGCTGCCAAAAAAGCCATTGATGACAACTATTCATACTATTCGCCGGTTCCGGGATATCCCGAACTGCAGAATGCCATCGTCCGCAAGTTGAAGAGGGAGAATAACCTGGATTTCCTGCCGGGACAGATTGTGGTCTCCAACGGAGCCAAGCACGCATTGGCCAACGTGATTCAGGTGGTGGTCGACAAAGGTGATGAAGTGATCATTCCCGCCCCATACTGGGTGACCTATGTGGATTTGGTCAATTATTCAGAAGGCATCAGCGTAATACTGGAGACTTCGGTTGAAAGTGATTTCAAAATCACTCCCGAGCAGCTCCAAGCCGCCATTACGCCAAAGACAAAAGCATTTCTTTTCAGCAGTCCCAGCAATCCCACAGGCAGTGTGTACAGCCGTGAAGAGCTGAAAGCCTTTGCGGAGATTTTCGCCCAACATCCCGGCATCATTGTTATTTCGGATGAGATCTACGAGCACATCATTTACGGGAAGAGCTTCGAATCGATTGCCAGTTTTCCGGAAATCCGCGACAGGGTGGTGATTATCAACGGCGTTTCCAAGTCATACGCAATGACCGGCTACCTGATTGGATTTCTGGCTGCCCCC
>CAZLDP010000526.1:0-2460 GCA_964558145.1 uncultured Prolixibacteraceae bacterium
GTGAATTGGTCTCTTGATTTCAACTTCCCCTCTTCAACCCAGACGTTCACCGATTTAGCAACTGGGGGTTGGCCGTAATCATGCACCCAGAGAACCACGGGATTTTTTCTGAAGTTCTCCAGCTGCCAGCCGTTTTGGTCGATGGTGTCGTGATAGCGGTCTTGGGTGGGGGTTGAATTGGTAAATTCAATAATTCGTTCCTCATCGCTGATTTCTTTTTCTTCGACGACGAAATACTTCCTCACGCCGACGCCTTCAGCCATGCCGGATTTTGCCAGTTTATGAAATTCAAGGTCACTTAAAAACTTGATGTCAGGCATTGTTTTCGCCTCCTATGTGGGCAATAAAAAAGCCCCACGCCAGGAAGCATGAGGCTTAATGGTTTTTGGTGATAATCGAGGTTATTCAACAATAGGGATCCAGTCACAGCGGCATGAGCAATGGACAGGAATCATGCCAAATGTTTCGTCAATAGGATATTTATTTCCATGCTTTGAGTAGCATTCTTCACACACTCTTTCATCCATGGCCGTGAAAAACTCTAATTCCTTTATCCCCGCTTCTCGGTATAATTCCACGTTTCCCTGCACGTAAGCCGCAATGGTTTCCGTCCGAGATATGACTTCTGCACGGTACCCTTTCGCTTGAGAAAACACCTGGGTAACCCGTTCGGATAGCTGAGAAATCGTTTCCCCTTCTCCAATTCCTTCCTTTAAGGTCTCTTTTAATAAGTCTCGGGTGGTGTCATTGATGTCTTTAATCAGCTCTAACCGGCTTCCCACCCATTCCTGAACGTGGGGATTGGTCACATCAAACAGCGAATAATCAAATCCGATGGTCTCGGCGGCTTCCTCAGCTCCATCCTCTAAAATAGAAATCAATAAGGGCATGGCCAAATCAGTCAGGAGCTTGTTGTATTTTGCCCGTTCAAAGAGGACGTCTTCAATGCTGATTTTCTGGACCGCTTTCTGGTCTCGTAGTTTGGCCAGGACTTCATCCTGCTGTTGCTGGAAGAATTTCTTCAATTCTCGTTTCCATTTGCCTTCCCAGTTATCCCAACCCTTAACCTTGGCGTTCCACCTTTTTATTTCCTGGTCTTCGGTGAGCAAGGGGCGAGGGGATTTGATTGCTTTGGCTTTGCCTTCTTCAACAATCGGTTCATCCTTTTTCTCTCCCAGGGGGACTTCCATCAGCATGGCCGGAACCATGAACACTTTTCCCTGGTCATCAGGAAGAGGTTCTTTGCCCGCCATTTCCCGCCACTCATCTTTGGTGAGGGCCCAGTAAGAGACGGTGGCGGCTCGGAGCTGATATTCTTTGTCTTCAGCGACCGGTGAAACATAATCGATAATAATCCGATCGTCAAAATCAGGGACCAAAAACATTTGCAGGTATTCTCTTAAGGTCTCCAAGCGTGGAACCAGACAGTAAAGAGCAAAGATATAACTTGCCGCTTCGATGGTAGCGCGGTTTGAATTTTCGATTATCCCCAATATTTCAGGAGTGACGCCAAAGGTTTGGATGATGATGTCCCGTTCGTATTTCCGCAGAGGGATTAAATCCATATCGGAAAAAGACTGCGACAATTCCTTGACTTCGATTTTCTTCCCCACGAAGAAGGGCTTGAAGGCTTTCCAGAATCCCTGGTTTCGCTTTAGCCATTCCTGCTCCATCCGCTGCGTATCAGCCGGCTGCAGTCCGTCGCCATAGACCAGCAAATCCGGTCTCGCTCGGTTATAAAACCAGGCTTTGGTGTGCTGGGCGGCAAACTCATCGGTATCGAGTTCATCCCCCAATGCCATCCCCAAGCCGGACCCCCTTGAGTAAGGTTTTTCGGGATCGGGTTCTTTGAACCAGATAATTTCTGACGGTGGGATGGGGATCCTATTGTGCTCAACCTGAACGACAAAATAGGGGTTGTTCTTGGTGGGGAGATCGGTTACCCAGGTGGGATGGATCGGCCATATTTCCACGGGGACCCCCAGGCCGTTTCTCTCTTTGATCCAGAAGGCTTCGCCCACCGAATCCAAATAAATTTGAGTGAGCTGGCGTACGTACGATCCGGTCATTTCACGGTTACACTCATTGACCAAATCGAGTAACGGATGTTCGTCTATTTCAACCAGTTCCATTTCTTTTTTCAGCGATTGATAGATATTCCGTTTCTCGTCATGGGGGGCGTGGAGCATTTTAGCAACTTTTACCGCTTTACCCTGTTTTTTCAGGGCGTAAAGCTCCCAGGTCACCGAGGCAATTGATTTGGAGACTCGGGCATTGGCCGCCCGGAACCAGGGCATATTTTTATAGGACTTGATGGTTTCATCCGCACCCTTTCGAGCGGGGGCAGATGAGTTTGAGAGCAGTTTGGACAGAAAAGATGACGGCTTGGTCTCAACTTTGAAGGCTTTTTTTATTTTCTGGAATAGGTTCATTTCATCACCAACATAGTGGATTTGATGT
>CAZLDP010000527.1:0-2452 GCA_964558145.1 uncultured Prolixibacteraceae bacterium
CCTTAGAAAGGTTCATATGAAATTTGTTGATCATATCGACCTCCATCTGGGTGTTGTCCGGATCGCAATTTATCAGATCAGCCAGGTTGTCGCGGAGCAGTCGGATATCTTCATCTGTGCGATTTTGGCTGGCCAGGCGGACTATTTCCGGTTCAAAGAGGCGTCGCACCTCAATAATCTGGCTGATCAGGTTGTTATCAAATTTCAGATCATAATAGAGGTTGAGCGATTTGATGGCGTCTTCGGTTTTGATTTCTGACACGAACATGCCGCTCCCCTTGCGGACAGAAATCAGACCGCGTGCGCTCAGTCTTCTCAATGCTTCCCTCAGCGCAGTCCGGCTCACGGCGAAAAGCTCACACAACTCCCTCTCCGAAGGGAGCTTGGTACCGGGAACCAGTTTTTTCTGCCGGATGGCCTCCTCAATTTTGCGTTCGATCTTCTGGCTTAAAGTCTGACTGATCGGAATTTTACCGAAAATTTCCTCCATATCCTTATTCCGGAAAAAACAAACCTATCCACAGAAATGAGGCTGTATCAAAATTCCTTTTGATACAGCCTCCTCTTGTTGGTATTATTGCCAGCCGGGATTTTGTTTAAGTTCGTATCCCAGGTCTGAATAGAGCTTGATCTGATCAAGCGGAACACAGTTCAGATACTGTCGTTCGTAGTAAGGATCACCGGGTTTCCAGTCCCTCCGCTGGTTGTTGTCGTAGAGGTTGTAAATAAAGGCTTTATTCTGGTCGCCAGGAATGGGATAGACAAATTTCACGGCAGCTAAGATTTTCGTTTTCGTGGCAGCGTTGAATTTACTCAGATCGATAAAGGCGCCCTTACCCAATGTTGTGGGTCCGTTGGTTTCCATCGTCTTCAGATACTCATACTTTTTCCACCGCTTCAGGTCATTTTTGCGCAATCCCTCAAAAATCATTTCCACCCCTCTTTCCCTGCGGATTTCCCAAAGAAGCGGGGAGACCGTGGGATCCCTGTCGGGATCATTAATCATGACTCCATTGGCAAGTACATTGTTTCCAGCCACAGTCATCGGCGGCAATTTGGTCAGAACACTCCCCGTATTGTTCTTTTTAATATTCCGGTTGCGAAGCAGGTTGATGGATTTATCGGCATCGGCCTGTGTGAATAATCCCAGTTCTGCAGATGCTTCCGCATAGTTCAGGAGGATTTCCCCGAAACGGATCACCGGAGCATCGGAGATATTGGTGGAGCTATTGTAAATCAGATCGGTCGGATTGGCTGTATAAGGGAGGAATTTCAGGCAACTGAAACCGGTAGTGGAATAGGCGCTGTGTGCACCCTGAATCCTGACGGAGTCGACCAAGGTAGCCAGCATTCGCGGATCCCGGTTCTTAAACTGGTCGGGGGCGAAACGAAGACCGTTATCCGAGGCGTAATTGTACAAGGGTGATTGCTTGATGGGCAAACCATCGGTTGCCAGATACGACTCAATCATTTTTAGGGTAGTACCTGTTTGGGGTTCCTGGTTGTTGTACGAAACCAGCGAATGGGTACACTTGGCCGTTTCATACTGCCGGAAATGGATGACCTCCTTGTTTCCGGTCAGGTTTTCGGATGTGAAGATTCCCCTGTAGTCGTCCACCACCTGGTATTTTCCACCTGTCATCAACTGCTCCGATGCCCATTTCGATTTGTTTAGCAGGTTTTTGGCTACCGTCTGGTCAATTTCGTGGTACTTGAGGTATGTTCCCAAATAAAGCAGATTTCTCGACATGAACGCCAGCACAATATCCCGATTGATATCCAACGCCCCGTCGTTGATCCGCACGTTAGCAGCGGCAAATTCAAAATCTTCCATAATTTTTGTTGCCACAAACTGAACCGGATCACGGGGTTTGTAATTCTCCTCCACACTCTGGGGGGTGAGTTCCTTGTCAAACCACGGAACATCGCCAAATCCGAAGGCAAGGTCGAAATATTCCATCGCCCGGTAAAACCGGGCTACTCCCCTCCAGTGATTTTTAGCTTCTTCCGGAACCGGCATATTTTCAACCCTCGCAAGCATCAGGTTGTGCCGTCTCACGTATACAAATGTCCAGCCATTGCCTGTGGTGGCCGGATTCTGGGTCCATATTGCACTTGAACTGTATTCGTCTGCCCAGGGGCCGAAAGTGAAGAAACTGCCATAGGCATAACCACTGCCGTATCCGTAGAAATAGGAGGTATAGGCTCCACGGGAAAAGAGCCTCATGTTTCCTTCGCTTGACCAGAAGTTGGCATCGTCAAACGAGGCCAGGTTTTTCCTGTCCAGGTAATCCTCACAACCTGACAATCCAAGCAGAATAATTATCAGTACAAAAATATTTCTTTTCATGGTCATCGTTTTTAAAATTCAAGTTGAACGCCAAATGAAAGCATCCTCCTGTAAGGATAGCTCCGGCCGAAAGAGCGCGAATCGCGCGAAGTGGTGGATGTC
>CAZLDP010000528.1:0-2451 GCA_964558145.1 uncultured Prolixibacteraceae bacterium
CCTCCTCAGTGCGCAGCGCTCCTTCCCCGGAGAGTTCCCCCCGTGGCAGCGTATCGGCCGGGGAAAGTTCATCCAGCCGGAGTCGCCGTTGACCATCCCTCCAACACATATTATCATCCTATTCGGTGATCACAAAAGCCACCCGTCCTCCGGCGGGTGGCTTCTTTTACGCCTCATTGTCCTGAATGGATCGATAGCAGGATCCTTACTGAACGTCAAATCTCAGGAAAAAGCCCGGATGGTATTGGCACCGGCAATTTCTCCAACCGGAATCTACGGGGAATACCCTGGCAGAAAGGGGCCACCCGCTTGCAGTGCCTGCTATCAGATCCTATTCCTTTAGGGTGATCTTCAGGTTGCCGTTGTCGGCATAGATGGCATTGTACCGGTAATCCTGCTGTAGTTCCGGATTGGTCCAGATCTTATTGCCTTCGTGGCTGTAGTTAAAGTAGAGCGTAGATCCGCCGGCATTGTTGACCAGAATCCGGGCTATTCCCTGCCTGTCGGGATGACCGTGTTTCCTCCCGTTGGTCGACACCATGAAATTCCGGCAGGAGAAGGCTTCGAAGAGGGCATTGCTGTTGTTGTTTTTGCTTCCGTGGTGCGGCAGTTTGACGGCATTCAGATTTATTTTTTCCTGAGGAGCGGCAAGGCGGCTGACTCCTTCCACGATGTCGCCGGGGAATGCATCACCCGTCAGCAGGATCTTTTGCCTGTCATATTCCGCTAATAGGACAATGCTGCTGCCATTGGAGGGGGAATCATCTTCGATAAACCCTTCCCTGGCCAGTTCCTCCACAGAAATCTCTTCCAGTTCGCTGGGAGTGAACAGGTTCTCGGCTTCAGGAACCGGGGGAGTCACCTTTCTTTTGTCTGACGAGGCCTCCCTCACCACACGATCCCACTCTTTGTATAATACCGTAATACCCTTGACGGTGGGTCCCAGAATGGTCATCTTCATTCCTCCTTTCAGCTTTACCTTTTTGGGTATACCTGATGCAGGAAGCATAACCGCTTTTCTCCTGAAAGGCTTGTTCCAGAATTTCCGGTTCTCCTTCTTTTCCAGTTTCAACAGCAAATCAGTCAGTTCAATGCCCTGCGGTACGCCTAATACTCCCTGGGGTTTGATCTGATCGTAACCGTTGAACCAGAAATAGTCAAAGCAAAAGCCTTCAGGCATGTTTTTCAGGAGGTTGATAATACCATTGATATGGTCGGTATCAATGTGGGTAACCACCACCAGGTCGAAATGCCGGTCGTCCGGGTCAAGGGCATTAATTCTTTTGCGGAGGATCTTTCCGCAACCGGCTAAGCCTCCGTCAATCAGGACCCGGTGAGTTTTGCCATTTGGCTTTCCATATTCGATCCAGAGACAATCCCCGTATTCTGCAGGTAACATTTCAATCCGGAACATGGTCAGATATTTTATGTTGTTAATTACCGGGTTAAAAGTTATCAGTTTTTTCCGGTATTTCAAAAAAAAGGCCGTTGAATTGGGTTGCAATTCAACAGCCTTGTAAATTTCTAAATTATCAGGATGCGGATATTCTAACGGGGCAGGGGGTAACCCTTAATTGCCGCCAGATTTTTCTCGATTTCCTCTCCGGGGTATTCATAATCGGAGAGTTGTCCGGTCATGTACTTTTCATAACCGGGCAGGTCGAGGAGTCCGTGTCCGGTGAAGTTAAAGACGATGACCTTTTCTTTACCCTCCTCTTTGGCCAGTATTGCTTCGCGAATGGCACCCGCGATGGCGTGGGTAGTTTCAGGGGCGGGGATGGTTCCTTCGGATTTGGCGAAGAGCAGGCCGGCTTCAAAGCATTCGCTCTGATGGACAGCCTGGGCTTCCATCAATCCGTCGCGCAGGGCGGCGCTCACCAGCGGAGCCATGCCGTGGTAGCGTAATCCGCCGGCATGAATGGGTGCGGGAATGAAACTGTGTCCCAGACTGTACATGGGCAGCAGCGGGGTCATCTTGGCCACATCCCCATGGTCGTACACAAAGGGCGCTTTGGTCAGCGTGGGGCACGAAAAGGGTTCAATTCCCACTATCTTGATGTCGGCTCCGTGGACTTTGTCATACATGAAGGGGAAGGCAATTCCGGCAAAATTGCTTCCACCCCCGCAGCAACCTACCACTACGTCGGGTTTTTTGATCCCCACCTTGGCCAATTGTTTTTTTGTTTCCAATCCGATTATGGACTGGTGCAGCATCACATGATTGAGCACCGAGCCCAGCGAATAGCGGGTTTCCCCCTTCGGGTCGGTGACCGCCTGCTCGATGGCTTCACTGATGGCTATGCCCAGGCTTCCGGGAGTGTCGGGAAATTCAGCCAGGATATTCCGTCCCGCCTGGGTCTCCATGCTCGGACTGGCCACACAGGTGCTTCCCCAGGTCTGCATCATCAGCTTGCGGTAAGGCTTCTGATTGTAACTGACCCGTACCATGAA
>CAZLDP010000529.1:0-2439 GCA_964558145.1 uncultured Prolixibacteraceae bacterium
GAACAAATCTTTTGTGGATTGTCCGCTTCGTCTGATTTTCCGGATCTCCCACGGCTTCACCCCAAACCGCCGGAAGACCCGGATCCGGAAGTCCTCCTCCAGCCAGACGGTCACCTGCATCGTAATCAACCAGAAGCCCGATGTCGCCTGGGCATACAAGCGGAAGCTCAAGGCCTAACTCCATGCCCTCGTCATGCTTGGCCTCTACCTTGCCATCTGCAAAAACCTGTAGTACCTCGGGGTAAGGCCTGCGAGGAATCGGATTCCGTCAGGGTCTTTATAAAATGAAGCACTACCTTTTATTGCGCACAAAGCCTTTCTCTTTTTATTTTCAGTAAAAGAAGGCGTACATGGCGAAACATGCCAGTACAAGCAACAGGGAAAGTACCCTGAAGTTTTTGTACCAGACAATTCCCTTCAGATTATCATTTTCTTCTTTCCATATTTTAATAGACCAGGTATTCTTATCCACTTTTTCTTGATCAGGAAGGTGCGTGGATAAACTGATCACCACATTGACCATCATGCTTAAACCCATGATAATCGGGGCAAGCATCAAAAAATGAAGCGGAATATCCATTCCTGCCAGGTATTTGGCTGACATTACAGCAAACGCGATGAATAAACCAGATAAAAGCCCCCACAAGGCACCTTTTTCATTGGCCCTTTTCCAAAATAAACCAATGAAAAACGTTCCAACGATTGGGGGAGCTAAATAGGAAACAATTTCCTGGTAATATGAAACCAGCGAATCGAATTTCTGGATCAGCGGAGCCCAGACAATCGCAAATACAAGCACAACCAGCGACGTAATTTGCCCAACACGAACCAGCTTTTTACTGTCGGCTTTCGGATTGAAACGCGAGTAAAAGTCCATAGTGAACAAGGTTGACACCGAGCTGAGTGTGGCGCTGAGTGTAGAAGTCAGTGCCGAGATCATTGCCGCAAGAATCAGTCCGATTAAACCAACAGGCAGTAATCGGGCGATAAGCCTTGGATAAACCTGATCGGTATTGATCCCAAAATCTGCTTTCAAACTTGTTCCGCTAATTAGTTGATCGGGTAAATTTTCAACCCCAAATAGATTGATTCCGCGACCGATTAGACCTGGAAGGATGAAAATGAACAACGTAAACAGGTAAAGAAAACCTACAAGCAAAACGCCTTTCCGTCCATGGTCGATTGATTTGGCCGATAGAACACGCTGTACCATCACCTGATTGTTAGCCCAAAAATAAAAGCCGAGGATCGGAATTCCGAGAAACATGCCTGGCCATGGAACTGTCGGATCATTCATTGGACGGGTGAGTTTCAACCAAACTCCTTCTCCAAACCGGTTGAATAATTCATCCCACCCGCCTATCTCCTGGATTGCAATAAAGTATAGTGTTGCTGAACCAATAATCAGAATAATAGATTGAATAACATCTGCTTTAATTGCGGACGAAAGGCCGCCAATTATGGTATAACTTCCGGCAACAATCGCCATGATGATAATAATCCACATTAGTTCGGCCTGTGGAAAAATCATTTTAATGATCAAGGCTCCGGTATATAAGGTTGCTGCAGCATCCAGAAAAACGTTGCCGAAAATAGTTATAAACGAAAAATAGGTACGGGAACGTTTATCGAAGCGCCGTTCAAGAAATTCAGGCATTGTGAAGATGCCTGAATTGATGTAAAATGGCAAAAAGAAAAATGCAAAAAAAACCATTACAAGCACCGAAATCCAGTTGTAATTAAATACGGCGATTCCGCTTATAAAACCTTCTCCGGAATGCCCCATCAGGGTTGAACTGGATACGCTGGCTGCAAACAACGAGAGCCCCACAACCGGCCAGGTCATGTTTCTGCCAGCCAGAAAATAGGAAGTTGAATCGCTGTTTTTTCTATTTTTTAAGGCAAACCAAACAATGCCTATAATAAATATAACCAGGATAACAAGGTCGATCAGGTGTAGTTTCATGAAGCTACTTTTTCAGGTTAGTTAGTAATACAAATGATTGGGCAGGAATCAGCCAGGATTTACAGGCCAATTTTTCTTCTGAACTTTTCACCGGAATAGGGAATCCATTGGCATCAACCGTGCGCGTTCCGTCAACATAACGATATTCATCCCAGTTTTTTATCCGGTTAATTTCTTTTCCGCTCAGGTAAATGGTTTGATCCTGCACTGAATTATTCAGGATAGCGAAAGAAAATTGTCCGTCAAGTGTTCCGGAAACGATCCGTAAAGGGCATCCGTCTGGCACTTCGGTTGAAGCCAGGGTCATTCCCGACGGGAAAAAGCGGCACATCAGCGACCATGTATAAAACCAGGGGCGCAGGTTTTCGTCTTCGGGTTTGTTGCAAAGTTCGGTTCCCAGACTGTTCCACATACCCCAACGTTTCAGTTTGGTTTTGTCGCCGGTATCGCCCTGTGTGTGCATGGCATCGTCC
>CAZLDP010000530.1:0-2421 GCA_964558145.1 uncultured Prolixibacteraceae bacterium
GTTTTGTTTCATTGGATATCCCCGGGGTCCTTTCTCCGGGGATTTTTTTAAATCTGCCATGAGGATTCACACCAGGAAGAGGAGAAAAAGACGACGACTCATCGCATTAGCCGTTCCGTTTGTAGTTTTGGGCATCGTTTGGGGTTACCTGAGGTGGCCTGAATCTCCTTCCGGGGAGTTGAAAGCAGCAAATCATGCCATCATTTCAGCCCGCGAGGCAGGAGCCGCCAAATATGCGCCGGGATTGTTCAGTGAAACCATTCAGCTTTACGATTCGGCCATGAACGCTTGGAAATCGGAGAACAAACGGTTTCCGCTGAACCGCGACTTCACGCGTACCATCCGGTATGCCCGCAGCGCCGTGGAAAAGGGTTTTGAAGCCTATGAAAAAGCCACGGCAAAAGCAAGGAGCGTCCACCATACCACAGCCGTTACGCTCGGAGAACTGGAGGAGATTGTGCAAACCTTCGAAAAAATCTATTCCCCCCTCCCCCTGCGGAAATCCCTCAGGGAGAACTTCAACCGGGCAGCCCTGATTATTTCGGAAGCCAAACTGGCCCGCGAAAAATCGGATTTTCACATTGCCGAGGCTAAGCTAGAAAATGCCCGTAAGATTCTCGAAAGCGCCGACCGGGAAGCAGGCATTCTGCTGCATAACTATTTTTCCGCCTATCCGCAATGGAAAGAACAGGTTGAAACGGCCGTAAACCAATCGAAAAACAATCGGTCCATTCTCTTGGTAGTCGACAAAATGGCCCACGAACTGAGGGTGTACCAGGGGGGCAAACAAATCCACACCTTCGCCGCTGAATTCGGTCCCAACTGGATCGGTGACAAACAGCGTAAGGGCGACCAGGCAACTCCCGAAGGGATTTACCAGGTTACCCAAAAAAAAGAACGGCGTAAAACTATTTACCACAAAGCCCTTCTTCTCAATTATCCCAATGAAAAAGACCAGGACCGCTTCAAAAACAATATCAAAGCCGGAAAAATCCCGCCCAAAACTGAAATTGGCGGACTCATTGAGATTCACGGGAATGGAGGCAGGGGGTTCGACTGGACCAACGGTTGTGTGGCACTCTCCAACAAAGACATGGACGCCGTTTTCCGGATAGCCGATGAAAAAACCCCGGTGGTGATCGTCGGTTCGATGATCACCCTCGAAGCGTATTTGGACAAAGTAAAAAAAGAGTAAAAAATGAATCAGAAAGATGATACTCCGGTTCATGGTGAGCCGTTGCTGGGACTTGTAGAGACAGATCCCGGAAGGGAGAAGATTTCCCGGAAACAGGTCATCCTGAAAATCGCATCCCTTCTTGTTTATGTAGCCTTCATCCCTTTTCTGCTCTACCTTTCCCCGGCTATTCCTGAACTTTTCATCACTCCGGCCAGACCAGGACGCGATGCAGGCAGCGAAGAACAGGGAAAAAGAATCACCAAATTCCAGTCGGAAATCAGCGCACTGGAGAAAAAGATAGACCGTTTTACTCCGGGGAACGCTTATTTGGTGATCAACACTACCGAAAACCGCTTTTCCCTCTACCGTAACCGCAAACTGGTCAGGGAAGGACTTTGCTCTACCGGCAGCTACATCAGTCTCGAAGGAGAAGACGACAAGAAGTGGGTCTTCAAAACACCCAGGGGTGACTTTAAAGTCAGGGGGAAAATCACCGACCCGGTATGGCGCAAACCCGACTGGGCTTTTGTCGAAGAAGGACTTCCCATTCCTCCTGCAAACCATCCTTCACGGTACGAACGAGGAGTATTAGGCGATTATGCCCTTGCCCTCGGCGACGGATACCTGATCCACGGCACCCTTTACCAGCGTTTCCTTGGCTTGCCTGTGACCCATGGCTGTGTCAGGATGAACGATGCCGACCTGAAAGAAGTGTATGAAACCCTCCCTGTGGGCGCCAAAGTATTTATTTACTGATCGCAATGAAAACAAACAGCAAGGAAACATCCCGGAAAAAAGGAAGCGTCGCCGGCATTCTTTTCCTGAAAATCATCCCCACCATCCTCATGGGATGGTTCATCCTCTATACCCTGGCCATGTCGGTTTCCGTCTGGAAAGAGGTAAAAAGCCGGAACCAGGTGAACGGTGAAAAGCGGGACTCCCTCCTTTATACCGCTGAAGAACGGGAACTAATTCACCGGAAAACATTCCTCAACGCCCGGATAGCCATGGCCGCAAACGACTCCATCGGGCTCACCATCGACCTGAGCGACAGCCTTGTCAGACTCGAAAACAAAGGAGTCATCCTCAGGGAAATCCGGTTCAGCGAAGCGGAAATATCCCGCTTCTTTAAGGGCATGCACCCCACCCCTTATGTGGCTACCTTCGCCAAGCCCTTTAAAATTACCGAGATAGAGGGTTCCATCGTAAAAGAACCTATCCAGGTAAACAAAGCACCCCGCGAC
>CAZLDP010000531.1:0-2417 GCA_964558145.1 uncultured Prolixibacteraceae bacterium
CCCGGTCAGGAACGTGCCCACGCCGATGGTCAGCAGCGAGTCGCTCAGGGTGCGGCCATTGGCATCAAAAAGGGCAATGGTCTTTCCCGGCTCGAGGGTGAAGTTCAGGTGAAGGATCCCCCGTGTTGGATGGTTGTCGGCCCAGAAAACCAGGTAGCTCCGCTGGGGAATCCGGGTCAGGGACTGCCCCTTGGCGATCGGGTATTTCATGGGATTCGACAGGTCATCGGTCAGGTAAAGCCCCCCGATGTTCACCGAATTGTAAGCGCTGTTAAAGATTTCGATCCAGGGGCTGTGTCTCCCGAAATCGTCGACATAATTGGAATCGTTGTACACCAGGATCTCGTTGATCCGAAGGTCGGCAGAGCTTTGGGCCTGCACAACCCGGGAGGCAGAGATAACCAGCAGTACAACTCCGGCAATGGTTAATAGCTTTTTATACCTCATCACAACCGGTTTTTACAGGGGTAAATTGCTGTGTTTCTTGGCCGGATTCACATCCTTTTTGGTAGCCAGTGCCTGCAGGGCACGAATAATCCGGAAACGGGTGTTTCTGGGCTCAATCACATCGTCGATATACCCGTACCGGGCAGCATCGTAAGGATTGGCGAACTCGTTTTTGTACTCTTCCTCGGCATTGGCAATGAAGGCTGCTTTCTCAACAGGATCCTCAATCTTCATGATTTTCTTGTTCAGTAGCACCTCGATGGCGCCTTTAGGTCCCATCACGGCAATCTCGGCGGTAGGCCAAGCGTAGTTGATGTCGCCGCGCAGGTGTTTGGAGCTCATCACGCAGTAAGCACCACCATAAGCCTTGCGAAGGATAACTGTGATTTTGGGAACGGTAGCCTCCCCGTATGCGAAGAGCAGTTTGGCGCCGTGGGTGATAATCCCGCCATATTCCTGGGCCGTTCCGGGCAGGAAGCCGGGAACATCTTCGAGGGTGACAATCGGAATGTTAAAGGCATCGCAGAAACGAACAAACCGTGCTCCCTTGCGTGAAGCATTGATATCAAGCACCCCCGCCAGATAAGCGGGCTGATTGGCAACGATCCCCACCGAAATCCCGTTGAAACGGGCAAATCCGATCACAATATTGGGGGCATAATAACGATGAACCTCCATGAATTCGCCATAGTCCACGATACCATGGATCACATCCTTCACATCGTAAGGCTTATTGGGATTGTCGGGAATAATCTCGTTGAGGCTATCATCAAGCCGGTCGATGGGATCATCGCATATGGCAAGAGGTGCTTCCTCCAGATTGTTTTGGGGGAGATAGGAAAGCAATTTGCGGATCAGGGCAATCCCTTCCTCTTCATCGTCGGCCACAAAATGGGTGACCCCCGACTTGGAAGCATGCACCATGGCGCCTCCTAATTGCTCATCGGTCACTACCTCACCGGTGACGGTTTTCACCACCTTGGGACCCGTGACAAACATATACGAAGTGGCTTTACTCATCACAATGAAATCGGTCAGAGCCGGTGAATAAACCGCTCCTCCGGCACAAGGCCCGAAGACGGCGGAAATCTGTGGAACAAGTCCCGATGCCAAGATGTTGCGCTGGAAAATCTCGGCATAACCCGCCAGAGAAGTCACTCCCTCCTGGATACGGGCGCCTCCCGAATCGTTAATCCCAATCACAGGCGCCCCCATTTTCATGGCAGCATCCATCACCTTACATATTTTCTGGGCAAAGGTCTCCGAAAGGGACCCACCAAAAACAGTAAAATCCTGACTAAAGACATACACCAGGCGGCCATCAATGGTCCCGTAACCCGTCACCACACCGTCACCCAGAAATTTGGTCTTTTCCATGCCGAAATTGGTACAGCGGTGTGAAACAAACATATCAAACTCCTCGAAACTGCCTTCATCAAGGAGCATCTCAATGCGTTCACGCGCTGTCATCTTACCCTTTTCATGCTGTGTATCGATCCTTTTCTGCCCACCGCCTAACTTGGCTTCCACACGCAGGTCGATCAACTGTTTTACTTTATCCTGATTATTCATATTTAAAGAATTATTTTTTTCTTATTCTGAGCAAAACTCCGTTAAAACCCCAAAGGTGGATTTCGGGTGCAGAAAACCGATACTCAGCCCTTCCGCACCTTTGCGCGGTCCCTTGTCGATCAGCCTTACCCCACTCTCTTCGGCATTCTTCAATGCTTCCCCTACATTGTCCACTGCAAAGGCCAAGTGGTGGATCCCCTGTCCCTTATTGGCAACGAACTTGCCGATAGGGCCTTCGGGATCGGTGGATTCCAATAACTCAATTTTAGTCTGTCCCACTTTGAAAAAAGCGGTTTTGACCTTCTGGTCGGCCACTTCTTCCACAGCATAACACTTCAGCCCGTATACCTTCTCGTAAAAGGCTACCGCCTCCTCCAGGTTTTCCACAGCAATCCCAA
>CAZLDP010000532.1:0-2416 GCA_964558145.1 uncultured Prolixibacteraceae bacterium
AACCTCACCGTGCAGTAGCGGGAGGTTTGTCTCTACCCCTCGGCTGGTGCTCGCTTTGCATACTCTGCTGAGACTTTCTTACGCCACCGCATACGTTGAAGGACAGACGCGGGCCGTCGATGCCGGGCTCCAGAATGATGCTTCCCCATTTGACAAATCCCTGTGGGAGCGGCTGATTGGAGCCCACGGTGAATACATTGCCAGGTTGAGCTTGAAATATCCCATTGAAGGAAATCTCTATGATACCGAGCATTATGAGGGTGGTATCATGTACTTGCAAGCATGTGGTTACGGAGACGATTCTTTTTCCCCTTACTTAAAGGAACGAGGAATAAACAAAACAGTAAAGGATATACCGTCCGGCACACGTTATGAATACTTGAAAAACAGCGGAATGTTGTATGATTATTGGAACTATCTGGAAGAAAAAATGTACTTACAGGGGAGAGATCTGGAAAAAAGATGGCACGCAATAAATCCTAACCTTGCTTTCGGTATCTGGGTACTTTTCGACAACTGGTTCTCCCGGGGGTTATTGCGGGGACTCGGAGGGGAGGTATCCTCGTTGGGCCTTTCACACTGTGAATATGCTTCAGGCTCTTTCCAATCAAGATCCATGGCTGAATATTTTGAAAGTAAAATTCCGAACATGAAATATATGCCCGGTTTCATCAGGGGGAATACACCAAGTTATTATGAATATAATATGACCCGGGTAATTGAGGGCATAAAAGGGCGATACTGGTTGTTGGCTCCGGAAGAGATGTTGAAGGATCAGATTTACCGTACCGCTCTCAGCAACGCTTTTGAGCAGGGCCAAAAGATTAAAACAGCCAGCAACCTGCCTGCTATTGACATTGATTATTCGATCGCAACCACTGAAAAAGGCCCCAAACTTGTGGTAAAAACACAGCAGAAAAAGGGGCAGTTCCAGCAGGCGCCTTTGATAACTGTAAGAAGTGTCCGTGGCGGTGCTGCACTATGTGAGGACCTGCAGATGGAACCCACGCCCAATGGTTATTACCAGGCAGAGATACACCTCGTTCGCTTGCTGACAAACAACCGGTATCAGCAAGACGGATTCAGATGTGGCACATGTTATGAGTACAATCCGGTTCCGCTCAGAATTCTTGGCGAAGATACGCAGCATACAAAATTAACCGACGGAAGGGCATATGGCTATGCTTGTTCCACTGCGATATGGGATAGTAATATAAATCATGCTGAAGTTGTTTTCGACCTTCACAAGGACTACAAGATTACCAGGGTGGCCCTGAGTCAGCCTCAAAAACTTGAAGATTGTTTCGGAACTCCATCAGAGGTTACATTGGATTTGGGTGTAAATGAAAATGAATGGACCTATTCTGTGCCTTTTAAAGCCTACAAAAATCACACTGAGGATTATCTTCCCCTCTCCCCGGAAACAAGCATTAATGATGGAATCCTTATGAGAAACTGGCTGACTTTGTATGCAGAAGACATAAATAGAACAGCAAGCTTACTGCGCATCAGGATAGACAAAGAAAAAACAAATATTGGGACAGTGGAAAATGTAATCAGCTTGGGAGAAGTAATGATATGGGGGCAATTCAACGGAGAAATTCAGGTATCTGTCAAAGATGCCAATAGGTTCAGGTTGATCAGAAACGGCAAACGTTTTAATGTGGCTGAATGATTTTGTGCGACAGACAGAAATACAAATGCAGTAAAAGAATATGTTCAAGAGACAGTGTTAAATAAAATATAAATCCGATTGATAATGAAAATACTTCAGGTACTGATCCTTTTATCGATAGCAATAAATCTTGGCGCACAGCCTTTATCCAGCTCATTTGAAATCAGGTATTTCACTAACGACCATAAAGCAAACGGGGAAACTGATTTTAAGGGAGAAACTGAATGGTTGAATACTGAACAAAGGATCTCCTTCCTTGAGAAATTTGCTGGTTTTTCATCAGCCTATTTCAAAAATCCCGGATTAGATAAGGAGATTGTAACCAATGATGAGATAAAGGATCTTATATCTCATATTAAACCTCAGCCTCTTACAAATGTCAGGAAAACCATTCCTCTAAACGGGTGGAAATCTTATGGATATAAAAACGGTTTCAATGATTTGAAGAAAAAGGGAATTGAATCGTGGGTTCAATTCCCGGGAACGACCATTTCCGAGGGGACACTTCTAATAGACCATACTACAATAAACCGGAAAATCGATTCTTTAAAATGGAGATTCAGTGTGGAATGCAAAGTTAAAACCATTAGTGATAATGGATGTTCCTTAACTTTATGTGATGGTAAGATTCCTGTAATTTCTGTCGGCATAAAGAATGGAGAAATAAGCAGTACCTCCGGTACCGAACTAGTTAAAAACCGGATTGAAAGAACAGGATGGACCAATCTGGTAATGTAAGGG
>CAZLDP010000533.1:0-2397 GCA_964558145.1 uncultured Prolixibacteraceae bacterium
ACCGACCTTCATCGCGATACGCATACAGATCAGAAAATCACCGACTATCTCGATCAGACGGAACAGTATGTGATACCTATGGCCAGGCAGGTCAATGCCGATATGTTTATAGAGCTTACAGACCTTGTAAGAAAACGGAGAAATCTGGTTAAAACTATGGAAAAGTGTAATCCGGAGGATGACAATAATACCGATGTTAAATAAAGACAAAAACACAACCAGTTGATTATTAGCTTGATTGCGTTGTCATATAGTGATCCCGGAGAGACTCGAACTGTCAACCAACAGAACCGGAATCTGTCATTCTATCCATTGAGCTACGGGACCGTTAATGTTAGGAAGTAGTTTCTTACTGTCTCCCCGTAGAGACGGAATAATTCCTTCTCTACTACCAGTTAAAAATATCCTTCAAACTACCGGTAATATTTTTCTTTACAACGGGAAACAAAAATATAACCAATCCCTCTTTTTTACAACTTATTCCCCGTTTTTTCGCACGCATCCGGGTGATCCTGATGATTTCTGCCAAAGTTTTCCTATTTTCGCAGTCCTGAAAAAGATCGGTCTCCGGTCTTAACAATAACGACACATCTGCAACATACACTCAACAATGGACTACAATTTCCGTGAAATAGAAAAAAAGTGGCAAAAATACTGGGAAGAGAATAAAACCTTCAAAACAAGAAACGATTTCAGTAATCCCAAAAAAGTATATATCCTCGACATGTTCCCTTATCCCTCCGGAGCAGGACTTCATGTGGGACATCCTGAAGGATACACAGCAACCGACATTTACAGCAGGTACAAAAGGATGAAAGGATTCAATGTCCTGCATCCGATGGGCTGGGATGCATTCGGTCTTCCGGCTGAACAGTATGCCATACAAACAGGAACTCACCCTGCAATCACCACCAAAAATAACTGTGATACTTTCAGGAGACAGATAAAGGAACTTGGATTAAGCTACGACTGGGATCGCGAAATAAATACAACCGACCCGAAATATTACAGATGGACCCAGTGGATATTCATCCGTTTATTCAATACCTGGTTTGATGAAGATCTCCAGAAGGGAAGGCCCGTGTCGGAATTACCAATACCTGCTGCGATCACTGCCGGTGGAGAAAAGAAAATCAGGGATTACGTAAACTCAAAGAGACTTGCCTATTACGACAATGCAAATGTATGGTGGTGCCCCAGCTGCAGGATAGTTTGCGCAAATGAGGAAGTCCTCAATGACGGATCGCATGAGAAATGCGGTAACATTGTCGAAAAGAAAACACTCAGGCAATGGATGCTACGCATACCTCTCTATGCCGAACGTCTCCTTAAAGGCATCGATGATCTCGACTGGCCGGAAGGTATCAAGGATATGCAACGTAACTGGATAGGCAAATCGACCGGAGCCGAAGTTGACTTTAAAATTGAAGGACTTGATGAGAAAATAACGGTATTCACAACCCGCCCCGATACACTTTTCGGAGCTACATACATGGTTATTGCCCCGGAATATCACCTTGTCGATGAAATAACCACCGACACATACAGGGAACAGGTACAGGTCTATATTAAAGCATCATCCCTGAAGTCTGATCTCGACAGAACTGACCTGGCAAAAGAAAAGACCGGCGTCTTTACAGGCCGGTATGCGATCAATCCGGTAAATAATGAGAGGATCCCTGTATGGGTTGCTGATTACGTTCTGACCGGATACGGTACAGGTGCTATAATGGCAGTGCCGGCTCATGATACAAGGGACTTTGAATTTGCAGAGAAATTCGGATTGCCGGTCTTGTGTATCATGGATCCCGATGTGAGCGATCCTGCACAGCGGGAAAGAATAATCAGCGGTTCGGAATGCTGGACCGAGGACGGAAATTTCATTAATTCTTCAAATCCTGAAACCGGTATAGATATCAACGGCCTTAACAAAGAGGCAGGCATCGCCCGGATAATTTCCTGGCTTGAAGCTGAGCGGCTGGGAAAGGCAAAAGTAAACTACAAGCTCCGCGACTGGGTATTCAGCCGCCAGCGCTACTGGGGAGAGCCGATTCCGCTGGTACATTGCGAGAAGTGCGGCATCGTACCGCTCGACGAGAAGGACCTTCCCCTGCGCCTCCCGCAGGTGGAATCCTATCAGCCGACCGGCACCGGCGAAAGTCCGCTCGCCGGAATCGATTCCTGGGTGAACTGCTCCTGCCCCTCATGTGGCGGCAAGGCGAAACGGGAAACCAACACGATGCCCCAGTGGGCCGGCTCCTGCTGGTACTACATCCGCTATCTGGATCCGAAAAACACGAAGGCGTTCGCGGACAAGTCGAAGATCGACTACTGGCTTCCCGTCGACCTCTATGTCGGCGGCGCAGAGCACGCGGTTCTGCACCTCCTCTATTCGCG
>CAZLDP010000534.1:0-2396 GCA_964558145.1 uncultured Prolixibacteraceae bacterium
ATGTTCAGCCGTCGCGCTGACACCGGCTCCCCGCCACCGCGTTGGGAGCCGACATGACCAGCCTGGTTTCCTCCGCTGCCAGTTGCAATCCGGAAACCAGCATTATTGTGAACAGAAGTATTCGTTTCATACGTAACTTATTTTCTTTACCATCCCCACCTCTAAATTACCAATCCTTTTCCACTCTGGCTGCTTTTGCTTGTTCAGCTTTGACTTTTTTTACCTTCTCCTGAATGTTTTTCTCGTCATTCTGAAGGGCCTGCAACAGTTGTTCGGCATTCTGCCTCGAAATTTTCGGAGGCGGCTGTTGTTGTTGCTGGTCATTCTGTTTCTGATCCTTATTCTGGTCCTGGTTTTGCTTTTGCTGTTCCTGTTTCTGATCTTTTTGCTGCTCCTGGTTCTGGTCTTTGTTCTGATCCTGGTTGTGTTGCTGCTGCTTCATCCGCTGGGCAAAGGCCAGGTTGTACTTCGTTTCAAGGTCGCCGGGATTGTGCCGGAGCGCTTTTTTGTAAGCTTCAATGCTTTCGTCGATCTTTTGCTGAAAGAGGAGGCTGTTTCCTAGATTATGGAGGGCGCGGGCCTTTTCGACCGTGTCGGTTGCCTGCGTTGCCAACTGCTCAAATCCGGTGGCTGCTTCCCCGAATTTAGTTTGCTTGTAGATGGCATTGTTCAGGTTAAAATTCCAGTGGGGATCGGTTGGCTTTTTATCCAGCGCTTTGCGGTATTCGGTCTCCGCCTTGCTGAAACTCAGCGTATCGAGCTTTAAGGTATCCTTTTTCCCTTCCAGATAATAGCGATTCCCCTGCCTGACAAACTTACGTTCGGTTTGCCCGTAGGATCCCGTGTGAATCACGATCATGATCAGTAGAACAAGAATATGTCTCATGGGTAATTCTTTTGACGTGTTTCTCAAACTTCTATTTAAACAGTTTTATTCTCCTGAGATATTTATTTTTTCTTTCAAGAATGAAAAATTCAAGGAGAAGCAAGATCAGTCCGGCAGCAAAGAAATACTGGAACTGTTCCTCGTATTCCGAGAAGGTCCGTGATTCCATTTCTGTCTTATTCATTTTGTTGATCTCGTCGAACAGTTCATCGAGTCCCACCTGGGCGGTATTTGCCCTGATATAGACGCCACCGCCGGCAGTAGCGATTTTTTCCAGGGTAATCTCATCAAGGCGGGTAATGACGACGTTTCCGTCGCGGTCTTTACGGTAGTCTCCCTGTTCCCCGTTTACTACGGGTATGGGAGCCCCCTGGGGCAGACCCATCCCGATGGCGTGAACCACGATACCGGTTTTGTGGGCTTCTTCTGCGGCAGATATGGCATCATCTTCATGGTTCTCCCCATCGGTAATGACGATAATGGCTTTACTCGATTCGGGATTGGGGGTGAACGACCTGACAGCCATCTCTATGGCGGCGCCGATAGCTGTTCCCTGCTTGGGGACAATCTGGGTATTTACCGAGGAGAGGAATAACTGGGCTGAATTGTAGTCCGTGGTGATGGGTAATTGGGTGTAGGCATCCCCTGCAAATACAATCAAACCGATTTTATCATCTTTCAGTTTACTGATCAGCCTGTCGATGGCCCTTTTTGCGCGTTCCAGCCTGTTGGGCTTGATATCTTCGGCAAGCATACTGTTCGACACATCGAGCGCGATGACAATTTCTACCCCTTCCCTTTTTACTTTTTTGAGTTTCGATCCGAACTGGGGCCGGGCTGTTCCTGCAATGAACATCGAAAGGGCAATCATCAGCAGGATGAATTTAAAGACGGGTCTCCAAACAGAAGCGCTGGGCGTCAGATAACTGATAAGAGCGGGATCCCCGAACTTTTTCAGGGCCCGCCTGCGCATGATCCGGGCAATGACAAACAAAACAGTCAGTGCAGGGATTAATAAAAGTCCCCATAAATATTCCGGATGGGCAAATCTGAACATCTCCATAGAGGTAAGTTTAGGGAATATTTCGGAATAAGGTTATTTTCAACAAGACCGATGCCACAAACAGAAGCAGTCCGGCTAAGGCATAGGGCATAAACTCTTCAGCCCTTCGGCTGAACTCCTTTACATTGATTTTTGATTTTTCAAGTTTGTCAATTTCCTGGTAGATCTCCGCCAGTTTCAGGTTACTTGTAGCCCTGAAATACTGACCGTCGGTGATCTGGGAAATCTGACGGAGCATGGCTTCATCGATTTTTACCTCCATATTCTGAACCTTCGTGCCGAATGGCGTTGGGTAAGGGTAGGGGGCGGTGCCGGTAGACCCCACACCGATGGTATAAACCCTGATTCCGAAAGTTTTGGCAATTTCGGCTGCCGTGAGTGGCGCCACCTCCCCGCGGTTGTTTTCCCCGTCGGTAAGCAGAATGACTACCCGGCTGACCGCATCGC
>CAZLDP010000535.1:0-2390 GCA_964558145.1 uncultured Prolixibacteraceae bacterium
GAAAAGTCCTGAAGATGCTATGGGAGCCATATATGGTGCATACAACCAATTTCGTTCGGCGTACGGAGGTAACTATCATAACTGGGGTGATTATCGTACCGGATTCTATGGAGATGGCGTTCAGCCAGGTTCTTTTTATAAAGCAAATCTTTGGAATAATACGTTGGTTCCGGATGACGATGGTTGCGATTGGGGTTCGATTTATACCATGATTAACGATTGTAATTTAATTTTAAAATATGTTCCTGATATTGAATTCAGAAATCAGAATGATAAAGACTTTATTCTTGGAAATGCATATTTTTTACGTGCTTTTGCTTATTTCTATATCGCGAGAATCTGGGGAGATGCTCCTGTTTTGCTTAATCCGCATGAATCTGCGGTACAGGAAGGAATGTTTCCAGTCCGAAATCCAGTTGAGGAGGTATTTACTCAGGCAGAAACAGATGTAGAGCAAGCCGTTAGTTTAATACCTGAAGGATATATCAAAGGGAAAGGAACAGCATCTAAAGAAACTGCGAACATGCTGAAAGCCGACATCTATTTATGGAGAACAAAAGTTAACGGTAAAGATGGTCTGAACAAAGCCAGTGAGGCTATTGATTATGTTCTTAAAACTACTAAATATTCCTTGTCAGGTAGATATCAGGATGTGTTTACGAATGACAATAATGGTGAATTGATGTTATCTATTATCTATGATCTGAATGAAACAACAAGAAACGAGGGATTTATCCAGCCTACAGCAAATGTTCCCGCTGTTATACAAAATAACCCGGTTGCGGTTCAAAGCGGAACAAATTGGTACAACCTCACTCAATCATACCGCGACTTTCTACAGGAAGACCCAAATGATTCCAGGGCAAAAGTCAATGCTCTCGATTTTTATTATGAGTCAGGAGGAGAAGTTAAATACTATCTCTGGGTTGATAAATATAAAGGCAGTTTGGTCTCGGGTACCAGAATTTTTGATTCGGATTATAGAGTTTACAGGTTTGCTGAGGCAATTCTATTTAAAGCGGAAATATTGAATGAAACAGGGCGGACCGAACAAGCTATACAGGAGTTAAATAAAATTGCCAAAAGAGCTTATGGTATCGACAATTATTATTCTTCGGCTTTTACAAAAGCTGAAGTTGACAACCTGATTTTAAATGAAAGAATTAAAGAATTCTCTACAGAAGGTAAAGCATGGTTTGATTTCATCAGGTTTGGTAAAGCTTTTGATCGGATTGCATCACTAAAGGGGAAAGAGAATCAACAAAATATTTTATTGTGGCCGGTATCATACGATTCTATGAACCGAAACGAAAATATAACTCAGACTCCTGGTTATGAATAATTTCATAGGGCTGTCATTAGAAATGACAGCCCTATGAAAAATAATATCGAATTAATTGACTATAAAATGATCCAAAAAAAATATATAGCATACGTAACTTTCCTTTCCTTTATTTTTGTATTTAATTGTTGTTCTAGTATACCAAAAACTAAATACAACAATAAAGAAGAATTATTTCAAAAAACAATTGTTTGGCATGCTGAAGAAAATAATGTTGATGGTTACCGGATACCAGGAATTGTGATTACCCCCAAAGGTACTGTTCTTGCATTTGCTGAAGAGCGGCCCGAATATGGTGATGAATATCCAAAATCCATTGTCGTAAAAAGAAGTTTGGATAACGGTAAAACATGGTCTGAAAACATTTACATAGAATTGAGTAACGGTAATTTTTGGTTCCAAAACAAAGAGAAGATTGATTTTAGGGATAACCAGAAAAAATTTGAGGTTTGGACAAATCCAGCGGCTTTAGTCGATAATTTAACTGGCAGGATATTTATTTTTTATGCTTTAAATGAAGGATTGATAGATGGACAAAATCTTCAAAGATATACTCGAGTATTCTATAAGTTTAGTGATGATGATGGTTTATCATGGTCCGATAGAATTGAAATAACAGATATTTTAAACTCAAATGAAGCTGGGTTGCCGAATAGGGATGCAAACGGAAACTGGATAACAGATATTAACGGTTTCCCCTGTGATTATCTTGGCAGAGCATTTCATATGCCAGGTCCCGGTCACGGGATCCAACTCTCCAACGGGCGTTTGTTATTACAGTTTTGGAATCGGACAGCGCTTGGAACATTTAAAAAAGGTGAAACCATTTTGGATGAACGGAGATATGGGATTTGCGCCATTTACAGTGACGATCATGGTGAAACTTGGAAATATGGATCTTCTTTTGCCCATAACGGGCTGAATGGTAGCGAGTCGAGGATTGCTGAACTGCAAAACGGAGATATCTATTTAAATACAAGGGACGTGAAGGAAGAAAACAGTCACAGGATGATTGCATATAGTTAGGATAAAGGAATGAACGGGAGAG
>CAZLDP010000536.1:0-2380 GCA_964558145.1 uncultured Prolixibacteraceae bacterium
CAGGAGGGAAGAAATGACTGGTTACTGCCAGTGCGGTTGTGGCCGGCCATCATCTTGAAGGATGCGAGTCAGTGCTGTTCCCTTACGGTGTCGATGTGTTGCACCTTGCCGATGATCCGCGACTTGATCCTTACCGTACCCTTCCCCATGCGTCGATTCTCACCGGCCTTTTCAGGGAGGAGAAACCGCAGATTGCCCTGATGGGTGCGACTTCCGTAGGGCGCGACCTGGGGCCGCGGGTCTCCTCGGCCCTTCACAGTGGCCTGACCGCCGACTGTACCAGTCTCGAGACCGGCGATCATGAAGACAAGAAGGCCGGAAAAGTTTACAAGGATCTGCTTTATCAGATCAGGCCTGCATTCGGAGGGAATATCATTGCCACCATTATCAATCCCGATCACAGGCCTCAGATGGCAACCGTAAGGGAGGGGGTCATGAAAAAAGAGATTGCCGATATAGCCTATCAGGGAGTTGTCAGGCACATTGAAGTGGATCGCTACGTAAAACCGGAAGACTTCGTCGTAGAGATAATTGAGCGCCACCTGGAAAAAAGCAAGGTCAACATCAAAGGGGCCCCAATCGTGGTAGCTGGTGGATATGGTGTCGGGTCGAAAGAAAATTTCGATCTCCTCTTTGAACTGGCCGAAGTGTTAGGAGGGGAGGTAGGAGCTTCAAGGGCTGCAGTAGATGCCGGTTTTTCTACCCGTGACCGGCAAATCGGTCAAACCGGGGTTACAGTCAGACCAAAACTTTACATCGCCTGTGGAATCTCCGGTCAGATCCAGCACAGGGCCGGAATGGAGGAATCGGCGCAAATTATTGCCATCAATACCGACCCCGAGGCTCCGATCAATGCCATTGCCGATTATGTGATTACAGGCGATGTAATGGAAGTCATCCCCCGGATGATCAAATACTACAGGAAAAATTCAAAATGATCACACCATAGAATCACTGATATTGATACCGAAATGGCTAATTTTTATACCGACAACAAAGACCTGAAATTCCACCTCACCCATCCCCTGATGGAAAAGATTGTTTCTCTTAGGGAGCGGAATTTCAGTGAAAAGCAGGAATATGATTTTGCACCCATGGATTATGAAGATGCCATGGACAGTTACGATAAGGTACTGGAGGTAGTGGGCGAAATTTGTGGCGACATTGTCGCTCCCAATGCCGAAGGGATCGATGCAGAAGGCCCCAGGATTGTCAACGGGCATGTAGAATATGCGGGAGGTACGCGGCTCAACCTCAATGCGCTGGTTAAATCGGGATTGATGGGGATGTCGCTCCCGCGGCGTTTCGGGGGATTGAATTTTCCGAACGTTCCCTATATCATGGCCGCCGATATTGTTTCGCGGGCTGATGCGGGATTTGTGAATATCTGGGGGTTACAGGATTGTGCCGAGACCATCAATGAGTTTGCTTCCGAGGAGCAGAAGTTGGCCTATTTACCCCGTGTTTCAGCCGGGGAGACCATGGCAATGGCCTTGACTGAGCCTGATGCGGGCTCCGACCTGCAGGCGGTACAGCTCAGGGCGACCTGGAGCGAAGAGAAAAACTGCTGGCTGCTGAACGGGGTTAAACGCTTCATTACCAATGGCGACGGGGATATCAGCCTGGTTTTGGCCCGGAGCGAACAGGGAACCAGGGATGGAAGGGGCCTTTCGATGTTTATCCACGACAAGGCCAAAGGAGGCGTTTCTGTGCGACGGATCGAGCACAAGATGGGGATTATCGGATCGCCTACTTGTGAACTGGTGTTCAGGGATGCTCCCGCTGAACTTGTCGGCGAACGGAAACTGGGACTTATCAAATATGTGATGGCCTTGATGAACGGCGCCCGGCTGGGTATCGCCGCCCAGTCGGTAGGTATTTCGGAAGCAGCTTACCGAGAGGCGCTGAATTACGCACGGGAAAGGACACAGTTTGGCAAAGCCATCCTCCGCTTCCCTGCTGTTTATGAAATGCTTTCGTCGATGAAAGCCCGTCTCGATGCCTCGCGCTCGCTGCTGTATGAAACGGCAAGGTTTGTGGATCTATACAAAACCATTGCCCAGATTGGGGAAGAACGTAAACTGGAGCCTGCAGAACGGCAGGAAATGAAAGCCTATCAGAAGCTGGCCGACTTATTTACACCGCTGGTGAAAGGAATGGCGAGCGAATTCTGCAACCAGGTGGCTTATGATGCAGTTCAGATTCATGGCGGATCGGGATTTATGAAAGATTATCCCGTAGAAAGGATCTACCGCGATGCCCGTATCACCTCCATTTATGAGGGAACCACCCAGCTTCAGGTGGTGGCTGCCATCAGGGGGGTCACGACCGGCGCCTATCTTGCTAATATCAGGGAATACGAAGCCCACAAGGTGGATCC
>CAZLDP010000537.1:0-2374 GCA_964558145.1 uncultured Prolixibacteraceae bacterium
CTTTCTGATCTTGGCAAACGTTTTGTTCCCTGCCTTATTAAGAATATTTTCACAAGTTTCAACGGGATGAACTGAACCGTCGAAATTCCGTTTTTCCAAATTATAATCGGTTGCCGCTGTAAGTAATAAGGTCAATTCACTTGCATTGCTCACAACCAGCATATTCCCATCTGCATGTATTGAACCGCCTCTGTTTATTGCTTTTAATTGAGCTTCAAATTTCATGTTTGCTCCACCCGGCCCTCTTAAAGGGTCAACTGAGTCCACCACCTGTCCGCTCATAAAAAGCATATCTCCCTCTGCCTTTGTTAAAGCATCCTTTTCCCGTTCTAACCTGATTTTTAGATTCAGAGCTCCCTTTTTTGATGTTTTTAAATGCAAAGCGATAAGGTTATCGGGAGCTGACGCCAGTACTTCCTGTGTAAAATCAACCCCCCGTGAGCTATAGATAACCCGACAAATACCAGTCTGAAGATTTAGTTCCCTTTTGTAATTATTCACTTCCCTTTCGCCAAAATCAAGGAACAAATCGCCTAAAGTCTGGTACGAACGGACACGGGGTGGTATGCCGATCATACTTTTTTCAGCCAGTTCAATTGCTTCCGGAAGTTTTTCTTCAAGAATTAACTCTTGTATCTGTTTCAGGTTTTTTAATGCTTCCGGGTTATTGCTGCTAATTGGTGCCCCGCTCCACAGGCTTTCTTCATTCAACTGAATCCGCCCGGTCGTAGTTCCCCCGAACACCATGGCTCCCAAGCGTCCATTGCCAACGGGTAACGCTTCATTCCATTCCTTTGCAGGTTGTTTGTACCATAAACACAAAGAAGAATCCTGCTCTTTCCGGCAGGAAAACATGAGAAACAAGCTTAAAATAATTATACACCTTTTCATGCTACTAATTTTTATTCCGGAATCACTATAAAATTTTCTTACTCAAAAAACTTTTAATTCACTAATGATTCTGACAGGACCAAGCAAACCCGCCTGACAAAGGGGCATATCAAAATTTGTCTTTTCGCCAAGCACCCATGTGTGTTTCTTCTCGTCAGGCAATTCACTCTCTCTTTTTAACCTGTTATACCAGGTATTGGTTACTTCAACCTCCACTTCATTGATACCCTCCCGAACAGAGTTGGTTATATCTACAACATACGGTGGTTTCCATGTAACACCAAGATTTTTTCCATTAACTTTTACGACAGCGAGGTTTTTTATATTACCTAAATCGAGGAATAGTTTATGGTTTTCGCCAAGTCTTTCATCTCCGATGGTGATTCTTTTTCTGTAAGTAGCAGTTCCGGAAAAGAATTTTATATTGTCGTCATCAGACTCAGTCCAGGATCCGCTATGTAATTTAATCAGCTTTTCTTCACCTGTCAGCAATGGGAATGACACATCCCATTCGCCATTGATGGTGAGCGGCAAAGGAATGTTACGTGCAATGACATCGATACTCTTACCTGATTTGTTTTTCAGTGTCCACTTCCCGTTTTTCGAAGCCCATCCCTGAATGCCGGAAGAGGTTACTTTTAAACCGAGATCACTGGAACCAACTATTTCCACAATTTGATCCACATTGGTGGCTGGCTTTCGGAATAGAACAAAAACAGAACCGGCAGGATCAAACACATAAGGGATTATTGTTCTTCCATTTTCTTCTATCCAAACCGGCACATCTTCAATTAATCCTGTATCCGGATGCCAGAATTCAGGAACCATTCCTTGCTTCCTAATACTGATCTCAGTGGCAATTGCTATCTGCTCCTGGTTTGACAGAAAATAAAAATCGCATCCGTTATTGTTGCGATGGTTGAACATCAATCCCCATCCCTGTCGTTCCTGACCGTAAAGAGTAGGATCTGTTCCATTTGGTTCATTAGCCGTAGCTTTATACGGCTTGTTGTTTTCAGCATAGCGCTGATTTAAAAACAGGAGATCAGGTTCGACATTTATTCTTTCCATAACCTCTTCCATAGTCATACCCCAAAAAATCCGTCCCGAGCCATAAACTTTTTCAGTAATGTTTTTACCATCCATGTTCCCCCAAACATCTTCGGCAACAGCAATAACTACATCATTGGCAGATTCAACCATTTCCAGACCTGGTGCTCCTATGGGTTTGGGACCTACAACTTGTGCCCCGGCTGCTATCAGATCCCTGATTTTATGCGCAAGCTGGGGGGTTATCAACCGATCAGGGCGCAGGACCAACACTTTGTATTTCACACCACATGGAAATACAATCAGTCCCTTTTCTACTTGTGCAAGATTGAGCAAGGCTTCCTGATTTACTGAATCATATTTATAACCTTCAGGCAAAGCTGGTTCTGTAATGTAGAATGATCCATACTTCGGAGGGATAAGGGCCCTGCAC
>CAZLDP010000538.1:0-2363 GCA_964558145.1 uncultured Prolixibacteraceae bacterium
TGGGTTCGTCGAACCAGTAAATGTACTCTTTTCCCAGCCAGCCGCTTTGCTCCAGATTATCCTGAATTTGTGCAAGATAGCGTTTCATTAGTCGATTGTAAGCATCGGTACCCTGATTGAAACCGGCAAACACACCTTCGCTTCGGCTTACGAATGTTCCGCCACCCAACCCTTTCAATCTCAGATTGTATCCGGTAAAGCCAAATTCATCAAAGTACCTTTTCCCGGCCTCGTTGAAATCGGTAAAGTCCATCTTAATGTCAATATCATCCAAATTGATTTCGAAATTGCCAATGGAACATTCATTCTTTTTAGAACCAGAGCTTAAAAGTTGCAGGTCGTCGAACCAAACTGTTCCGGTTTTTTCGCCGGCGACTGAACGAAATGCCGGGAATAGTCTAATTTTTATAAATTTAGTTTCGCTGTCTATCAAACCGAGATCCAGTTCCTGGCGTTCCCACTCCTGTTGCCCCTTGAAGCGTTCTGAATGGTTGCTGAACACGATTAGTTTTTTCTCCGCGTTGTAACTTTCAACACAGACCTGGTAGTCCTGGTTCTCTTCAAGCGATTGAGCTACCCAGGTGAGTTTGTAGGTATCGCCGGTGCGTACCGGGATCAATTCCTCGTGCGAACCTTCCGCGCAATATGTCGGCGAACGGTCTTCAATCCGGTAGGAATATTCTCCTTCGAACTTGATCCTGGCATCGAAGTAACCGCCATTCCAGGGAACACCGGTAATCTCCTCTTTGATGGGAGTGAGTTCAAAAGGGTTATAGGGTGAAATCTTGTAATCCCGGAACGCTTGCATATAGTAGTCGAATGCCGCCTTCTCTTCTTCGGGGGTTTTAATGTTGTCGTACTCCTTGACTGTACCGAAGGAGAGACCGAAGCCAGATCTCATGGATGGCGTTTGGGGTAATGTAAAGTTCCACACGTGCAGTTGGACGGGAACGGAGAGGTTCCAATCCCCCGAGCTGAGCAGCATATTCCCGGAGTAATCTCCCGCTGGTGCGTCCGAAGGCACCTTCACAGTAATCCAGAAAGGTTGATTTTCGGCGGGATAAATGGTTTGGGGTTGTTCGTAAAAAGGGAGCGGATCGGGCCACCACCCGGCGAGCCCGTACGAATCGGTCGGGGATTTCACCTGCACGTATTCCACTTTCTTGATTGTTATATTGCTTTTGTCGATCGTGTTGCCTTCGCCGTCTTTCAAGTTTGGAATGGTAACGCGAAAATTCTCCATCCTTGTTGTTGGTTTGACCACCAAAACAAACGATTCGTATTCATTTTTTGCCGACCACATTTTTATTTCACTCTCTTTTTTTTTCGGCACAGGAGCATCTCTCATCACCTTGTAAGCGCCTTCCGCCCACCAAACGGAACAATCCCGGTCCTCATTGATCAGGTAGCCATATCCTCCTTCTTTGAGATGGTTGGGGTCGATTTTGGATACCTCTTGTGCAATGGCTACAGAGGTTATCACGATCATCATGGATAAAAACAATATCTTTTTCACCTTTTTATTCATTTTCTCTGTTTATAGTTTTCATAGGGGAGTCACCCTTACAAGTTCAACAAGGAGCGATTAATTAAACTTCAGCGAATACAAATCCGCGTCTTTCATGAAAATTCTCAAACGAACCGTTTTCGAGGCTAATGATTCTACGTTTTTATTTCCTTTCCAGGTTACAATTCTCGAGATTTCATTGCCAATGATTGTATCTGATTCGTCCATCGTATAACCGGGAATTGGTTTCCCATTTTCATCCTGAATTTCGAATTTAAGTTCGCCAGCCGCGGAAGTTGAGTAATTTATCTCAAGTTCTTTGCCCGAAAAAGTGAACGTTTTGCTGAGGACTTCTCCTCCTTTATACGGAGCAGATAAGGAGGTGAATCCATCCAATCTTAAAGAATACCGATGCAAATGAGCCGTGGATTGAGCATAATCTTGATTAACGTATATGGACATCTCTGTCGGACTTGTTTGTACGACGTTCAAAGCGGGATAATTGGAGCGTGAGACCCAATTATCCAATCCGATTCCCGGACGAATAAATGCTTCCATGAAAGTACGATCATACACGTTTCCTCCCCGTGAAGTCATGAAAAAGGCATCCGAGCAATCTTTGAAATAACCGGGATTTACATTAAGTCCTTTTGCTTGTTCTTCTGTCAAAACCTGACGTCCGGGCATAAACCTACCGCCAATTGCAACGTAGATATGCGGAGCTCTGAAGTATGGGCTCGTTTGTTGAGTATAGAGATGTTCCAGGGGAGAATCGCCAAATGTCATCGCTTCCGGCTCTGCCCAATGGATAAAATCATCTGATGTAGTGCGTCCTACAGATCTAAATCCTTTATAT
>CAZLDP010000539.1:0-2356 GCA_964558145.1 uncultured Prolixibacteraceae bacterium
TGCCTGTGGCGAGCAATTCATCCCGCCAATCGGTCTGCTTCGCTGTGTAATCCTCCGGCATTTCATAGGTTTCATCCAGCGGCTTTACTACGGGAGCGGGCAGGGCTTCCACCGTAAATGGCCCGGAAATACGAACCCTTTTCTTATCTACTTCGGGCTGGTCATAGAGTGTTTCGGTTGCGGGTGGTTCGTTGTTGGCGATAGATTTTAACGTGATGTGCGGCACCGTCTTATAAATAAAGCCATTGCTCACCTTTGGCTTTTCAATCCCCATTGCCTCATCTGTAAGTTTGTAATAATCAAAGGCGGCTGTCATGAGTCGCTTTTTAGCAAGCGCAATCGCGACACGGGAGGTATCGCAGGTAATCCACCGCCGCCCCCATTGCTCGGCGACAAAGGCGGTTGTGCCGCTACCACAGGTGATGTCAAGGACGAGATCGCCGGGGTCGGTGGTCATGAGGAGGCAACGCTGGATGACCTTTTCAGCCGTCTGCACCACATAGATTTTAGCGGCGGCATAGGTACTCCTCACGGTGTCGTTCCAGACATTATTGAATTCTGTAACAGGAAAATCATCTGCATATCGCAAATAGGTCAACGTATTTCCAACAGGAAATAATCTGCCCCTTTCGCCAAGTCTGCTCAACCCCTCAGCAGAGGTCTTCCAGTGGTTTCCTGCAGCTGGATAATAATCTCGTCCATTGTATCCAAAAGGCTGTGAGCCCTTATCCGATGCACCAGCAGAAACAAGAATGCTTGACTGAAACCGTTTACCATCCGGCAAAGGAACTACGCCATTAAGTTCTTCTCTGGTTAGTTTCCGAACAGAGCCATCCGCAAGTTCTATCCACGAATAACCACTATCAAGCATCTCCTTGTCACGTTCACGAAATAGCTTCCGATATTTTACTTGTTTTTTATCCTTGGAAAACCATATTAAATAATCATATACAGAGGACAATAGTGTCGGTGCAAAGCCTCCTGTCTTTTGAAATGCAATTTGTCCGCAGAAATTTTCAACTCCAAAAATTTCGTCGCATATATGACGAACATAGTGCAGATTTTCTTCGCTAATTTGCACAAAAACGCTCCCGCTTTCGCTTAGCAGCTCCCGCGCCAAAAGCAGACGATTTCGCAGATATGTCAGGTAGGAGTGGATGCCAAGTTCCCAGGTGTCGCGGAACGCCTTAATCATTTCAGGCTCTTGTGTCAGATCCTCATCTTTTCTATCCTTCACATCCCGCTTGTCCATAAATGGCTGAAAATTAGAGCCGTATTTGATGCCGTAGGGCGGGTCTATGTATACCATCTGCACCTGTCCGGCCATGCCCTCTTTTTCAAGCAGCGAGTTCATGATGACAAGGCTGTCACCGGCAATCAGGCGGTTTGTCCAGTCCACACCGTGCTGGTAAAATTCTATGGCATCCCTGCGGCGGCGCATACGCTCTACCGGGGTTTCAAAAAAGCTTGTCTGCGGGTCTTCATAATCATCCCCGATGGACTGCACCGAACGGATAATCTTATGCGGCTTAATGCTTTCGTGGATATGGATGGAGGAAGTAGGCACATCAAAAGAAAGCCCTTCCTTCTTACCCGCCCAATCCAATGAAGGGTCGATATGAGGGTCAAAAGCATAGGTCTTGCGTGTTTCGGGCGCAGTATCGTGCTGCGCCATGCCAACGGGCGGGTTGTTGGTGCGCTTTTTATCATCATGGGTATAGGCTTCCACATCGCGCATCCCTGTTGTGTCTATTGTAATCGGTTTTTTCTTCCGTGCCATCCTCTTGTTCTCCCTTCAAAAGCTCGATTCGTTATGTCAGCAAATCCAATAACTCTTGCGAAACACCTTTTATGGCGCAATACTCACGAAGGCGCATCATAGCCAATCGGCTGGGGGTACGACGAGCGTTCTCCCAACGATTTATGGTGGTGTAGCTGACATTTAGATCGCGGGCAAGCTGCTCTTGTGAGATGTTCAGTTCTTTTCGTATTGTTTTTAAGATTTCATCTATCGCCATATAAATCCACCTCAATACAATACAGTGTAGCACAGGCTATAGCCACTTTCAATCCTATTCGATAAATTACAAGCGCTCAAACCCGAATTTCAGCGTGACCCCTTATGAGAGAACTTTTGAGAGCAGGGGGGACAGCACGATGAAATACTGGCAGTGGAAACGCAATTTCCGAAGGATTGTGGACGAGGACGGTTCCGTCGCTTATACCATTATGGCATACGGTCAGAAAATCAAGGTCAGCGCCGAGGTGTACGAAGCCTATTCTCGTATGGATCGGCGGGAGCGGTATCTCTATGAGCGAGAGGAAGGGGTGCTCTTGTCGCTGGAACAGTTGATAG
>CAZLDP010000540.1:0-2355 GCA_964558145.1 uncultured Prolixibacteraceae bacterium
ATTGTATATGTCGTATATGTCGGTTTCTATTATTATTTTCAGATCGCGAAGGAATATTCACAGGTTATTTATTTATCTTATAGGTAAACGGGCATCATTTTTCTTTTTTCATATATTCGATATCATACTGCTTTCGCAGCTCGGTCATTTTTTGATTGTATGCCTCGCGGACAGCCTTGTCATAGAGAGTGTCTATTATATTTTCTCTGGCATCCTCAAAGGTCTCACGACCCTGATTTTTCCCGGTGACCTTTATGATATGATAACCAAATTTGCTTTTTACCAAATCGCTGATCTCCCCGGGTTTGAGGGCAAAGGCTGCATTTTCAGACTCAGGCACCATAACGCCTTTCCCGAAAGTTCCAAGACTCCCTCCCTGAGCAGCAGATCCGTCGATGCTGTGTTCCTTTGCCATTTCCGCAAAATCAGCGCCGCCTTTAAGCTTATCAAGAATTTCGCCGGCAAGCTTCTCGTCTTCCACTAAGATATGGCTCGCCTCCACCTCATCTATTGCAAACAGATCCGGGTTTTCGTCATAGTATTCCTTTGCTTCTTTATCTGTAGCCTGAGGGATAGAAACGGTCAAATCTTCAAAAAAAGCTTTGCTGTAGAATTGATCGATGTAAAACCCTTTGAGAAAATCATCGGAGATGTTGTTCATCTCCATATATGCTGCCGCTGAATCCTGCTTAGCAACATTTTCAACAAATTCATCGGCCTCTGCATCATAATCTTCTGGCAGCGCATCCGGGTCGTCCCCATACTCTGATTTTATTATATTGAGGGAGATATAATCTTCAAGAACCAGGGATTTGATGTACTTAAGATCTTCCTCAGACGCTTTGGCGAGATCGATCCCCTGAAGAAAGCAATAAAGATATGTGTACTGGTCCAATTGGTCCTCGGTGATGGTGATATCGCCGACCTTCGCCACAGGCTTGTCACCGGGCGATGTTTTTCCTTTGCCGCCGCAGGAAGCCAGGGATAAAATCAAAACTGCGGACAAAAAAATTATTAAAATCTTTTTTGAGTTCATTTGTGTCCTTCTCCTTATTTATTATTGGCAGGTAACGGGCTGAGTATTCTCCCGCATTCCGTCGGTTTTGGACTAGGCAGGCTGTAACAATAGCGTTACCCGTCCGATTATATGCTATTGCGCCAGCTTTGTCAAAAACCTGACCGCTTCGCTTAAGCGATCATTGCCTTGTGGGTTGAGACTGATATAAGGCCTTTGCCCCCCATGGACGAAAAGGTTCATTCCGTATTCGGAAGCGGCAAAAGCTATCTTTTGAGGGTCCAGGCTTTCTGCTTTGTAAAAGTCAAACAACAGCTTTCCCTGTGTATGGCGTACTCTGGAAATACCGCTTCTTTCCTCCAATGCTTTGATTCGGGCGATTTCGATCAAGTTGAGGGTCTCCTTCGGTATTTCTCCAAACCGGTCTAAAAGCTCGTCAATGATCTCGCTTTTATCTGAATCATCGCGGATAGAAGCAATTTTCTTGTACATTTGGAGCTTAACCAATTCATCCGGGATATACTCACCCGGGATATGAGCCTCAAAAGGAAGCTCGATGCTGGTCTCGATACTGTCATGAAGTGCTGCTCCGCTGCCCGAGAGTTCTCTGACAGCATCTTCAAGAAGTTTGCAGTACAGCTCGTAGCCAATCATCAGCATGTGGCCGTGCTGCTCGGTCCCAAGAAGGTTTCCCGCACCACGTATCTCCAGGTCTCTCATGGCGATTTGGAATCCCGCCCCGAATTCTGTGAATTCGCGAATGGCTCTGAGTCGCTTTTCCGCCTGCTCCGAAAGCACCTTATTTTTTTGGTACATAAGATAGGCATATGCCATCCTGTTAGAACGGCCAACTCTTCCTCGGAGCTGGTAAAGCTGCGACAGCCCCAGCCTGTCCGCATCCAAAATAATAATAGTGTTCACGTTGGGAATATCGAGTCCTGACTCTATGATGGTGGTGGAAACCAGGACGTTATATCTGCTGTCTATGAACTTAAGCATAATGTCCTCAAGCTGCTTTTCATCCATTTGGCCGTGAGCTGCGGCAATCGATGCCCTGGGCACAAGTTCCCGGATATGGGCGGCTACCTTATGAATCCCCCTGACTCTGTTGTAGACCACATAAACCTGACCGCTGCGGTCAAGCTCCCGTTCAATGGCTTCTTTCAGTATTCCGTCATCCTGCTCGGTCACATAGGTCTGTACCGGATAGCGTTCTTCCGGGGGCTCGAAAATAAGGCTCATATCCCGGATCCCGGACAGGGACATATGCAGCGTCCTCGGTATCGGTGTGGCGGACAGCGTCAGTACATCTACATTCTTGCGAAGCTGTTTTATAGCCT
>CAZLDP010000541.1:0-2352 GCA_964558145.1 uncultured Prolixibacteraceae bacterium
AAAACCATTGCATTACTATACCCCGGAGAATTGGAACCCTTTACTGATGGATTTGCCTGTCGCTGGAAAAGAAGTGGTAAAAAAACATTAGCAGAAATAATGGGACTTTCTGACGGCTATTGCGGCGGGAGGGGTGGATCAATGCATTTAAGATGTAAAGAAGCAGGTTTTCTCGGTTCAAATGCGATTGTGGGTGGAGGTATTCCGTTGGCTGTCGGCGCCGCATTTGCTGAAAAGTATTATAATACAGGGAATGTGGTAGTCTGTTTTTTTGGTGATGGAGCCATAAACCAGGGAGCCTTTCATGAAGCAAGCAATCTGGCTGTATTATGGAAATTACCTATTATCTTCCTACTTGAAAATAATGAATATGCAGTTGCTACAAAAGTGGTTGATGCATGCTCCGTCTCCGAATTAACCCTTCGTGCGGCCTCGTATGGAATGGATGCTCATATTGTAGATGGAGATGATGTTTTGGCGATATATGAGCTTATCACTTCAGTAATTCCGGAAACGGTTAAGTATAATAGGCCTTGTTTTATTGAAGCCAAATGTTACCGGCGGTACCATCATGCAGGGGATCAGCCCGGAAGTTCTTACAAATATCGCTCAGTAGAAGAAGAAAAGATCCGTTTTGAAAAGGAACCTATTGTTAGTTTCCCTGATATACTATTAAATAGTCGCACATTTTCCGAACCGGAGATAAAGTCTATAAAAGATAGGGCCCAAATGATTGTAAAGGAAGCCATCGACTTTTATACTGCTGGCATTGATAAAAAAACTGTGAAACCAGGATTTTATCCTTTGCCCGAAAATGTATCCATAGGAGTGAGAAGTGATGGTAGTGAGTTTAAAGAAATCCTATTCGCTGAAAGGGAAAATTTTCCTACTTTTAAAGAAATAAAATATTCTGATTCTATTGCGCTTATCACCGGTAGGTGGTTAGAAAAAGACAAAAATACAATCATTTTAGGAGAGGAAGTAGCTAGCTTTGGCGGAGGAGCCTATGGCGCCACCAAAGATTTGCCAGGGAAATATGTGGGCAGAGTGCTTAATACGCCTATTTCTGAAGCAGGTTTCACCGGATTGGCCATGGGTGCTGCGATGTCGGGAATGCGGCCAATCATTGAGATCATGTTCCCTGATTTCTCACTCGTTGCTGCAGACCAGATTTTTAATCAGATCGCAAAAGCCAGGCACATGTATGGCAATACAACCGAGGTTCCTTTGATATTAAGAACGCGGATTGCTATCGGCTGTGGTTATGGAGGACAGCATTCCATGGATCCGGTAGGATTATATGCTTTGTTTAATGGTTGGAGGATCGTTGCGCCTTCCAACGCATTTGATTATATCGGGCTGTTCAATACATCCATGCAATCAAACGACCCGGTTCTTATTATTGAGCATCAATATTTATACCCTCTGAAATTTGATATTCCTGAAAATTGTATTGATTACTTCATCCCTTTCAATAAAGCAAGAATCATTTCAGAAGGCAATGATGTTACACTAATATCTTATGGAGCAATGGCATATCGATGCGAAAAAATGATATCAACATTTTCCCAAAAAGGCATTTCGGTTGAGATCATTGATTTACGTACCATTGATTTACCTGGAATGGACTTTGATACTGTTTGTGGATCATTAAAAAAGACTGGCGTAGCAGTTGTTGTAGAGGAAGCTCCAACCAATCATTCTATCGGCTCAAAAATTGCCGCAGAACTAACCGAAAGATGTTTTGATTATCTTGATAGTCCGGTGATGAGGCTGACTTCCCTGGATGTACCCAATCCCGTCTCCAAAGTATTGGAACAGGCTGCTATTCTCGATGATGAAACCATTTTAAACAGCGTCGTTTTAGCGGCAAAAAGAGAATGGAAATAGTGTCGTAAATGCTGAAACAATTAGCTAACGGTGTAAAAGGATCAGTATATGGAAAGAATAAGAAAATTTAAGAACTATATCAACGGGAACTGGGTTGAAACGGTTACTCAAAGAACATTTGAACAAAGAAATCCTGCCCAATTGTCTCAAATAACCGGACAGTTTCAAAATTCATCTGAAGATGATGTTCAGAACGCAATAGCAGCAGCCCAAGCTGCTTTCCCTTTATGGAAAGCTTTGACTTCGTTTCAAAGAGCTGAGCAACTTCGAAGAGTTCTTGATTTAATAGTCAGGAGAAAAGAAGAAATAAGCACTATTATCACTCTTGAAAATGGGAAAATACTTTCAGATTCAGTTCTTGAGGTCGAATCAGCTATAAAAGAAATGGATTTTCAAATAAACGAAGGATTACGGTTATCCGGTGAAATAGCTCCTCTTGATCTCAACGGAGTTTTTGCATAT
>CAZLDP010000542.1:0-2341 GCA_964558145.1 uncultured Prolixibacteraceae bacterium
AGTCGTTTTACGAACGTGAGAAATCTGTGGTCCGTAACGCGAACCTTGCAAACAGTGAATTCAATGGTATTGAAAAGTCTTCACTCGTTATTCTTCAGGTAATGACCAGGTTACGCCAGATTGCCAACCATCCGCGATTGGTGGATAAGAGTTCGAATGACGATTCCGGAAAATTCACCGAAATTATTCAGTCGCTGAAAAACCTGGTTGCCGAGCAACACAAGGTTCTTGTTTTCTCCTCCTTTGTGACCCATCTCGAACTGATCAGGGAACATCTGGAGCAGTGCAGGATCAAATACAGCATGCTGACGGGTTTAACCACCGGGAGAGAGGAGATTATAAGGGGGTTTCAGGATGACCGCAAGAATTTTATTTTTCTGATTTCGATCAAAGCCGGCGGAGTCGGACTCAACCTGACGAGTGCAGACTATGTTTTCATCATTGATCCGTGGTGGAATCCGGCTGTGGAAGAACAGGCTCTCAGCAGAGCCTACCGGATCGGACAGGAGAAGCCTGTCTTCGTTTACCGCTTCATTACCGAAAACAGCATTGAGGAAAAGATTGAATTGTTGAAACAAAAAAAGAGTGTATTGGCTGATCAGTTTGTCAATCAAAACACTCCTTTTAAACCGTCCGACAGCGCAGAAGTCCTCTCGCTTTTCGGATAATTATTCCCCCTTGGGCCGGGCTGCCTCAAGTTCTATTCTTTTCCCGTTGAACTGGACCTTGCAAAATGCCTTTTGAATGTCGCGTTCGTAGCGGTTATCCACTTAAATTGTATTCTTCCCGGGCACTTTGGCGGTCACCTGTGTCACGGCCGCTTCTGGAAGCGGGATCCACATTCAGATCACGGGTAAACCGAAAGCGGCAGTTTTCCCGGTACCTGTCTGGGCTAAAGCAACGATATCGACATGTCCGTTTAAAAGCAGGGGTATTGTTTTTTCCTGGCGACTTTTGCTATAATTTACTCAAACCTCCTGGGAGCCGGGGGTCCCGGTTGAAAGCTGTAAAAACTTTTGCGCGACTGTTCGGTAAGCAAAAATCCGACCAATCCTACATCCTTCGGATGGTTGGGATAAAAAGTGAGCCTGATCTGAAGGGTTTTAAAAACAAGCGATTCGTTGTGTAACCGCATTCCTGCACCAAGTCCGCTGTAATACGAACCCTTGAAGATACATGAGTTTTCCTTCCCGACAATTCCCAGATCACCGAAAGCAAAAAATGCGAGATTAAACCTGTAGAAGTCCCGTTTATGGAAGTAGACCGTTTCGGTATTGATACTTAGTCGCTGTTTGCCGGCCACTTCATTGCTGTCAAAGCCCCTGATGAGGTTATTTTTTTCAAACACAAGTTTCTCCAACTCAAATCTGTTAATCCCCAGTTTGTAGTCAGCGCCAATAAACTGACGGAATCGCCGGTTGTTTTTGCCATACAGCCTGGAAATAAAGTTGCCGCTGAATTCTATGAGACCCTGACGGACTGAGCCCGACTGGAGGTATCCGCCAACGGTAGCCGACAGAACCATGTAGCCTGGTTTGGCATGAATCAGGTTCCCGTTTGAAAAGTGCAGATGGCTGTATAACCGTCCGCCTGTTTCGGAATTGTCGTATCCGATCACCCATTCATTTTTAAAACCCTTGGGAATATCTTCCGTTATGCCATATCCGTATACCAGTTCGTCGGGGTTAAAGGTTCTTTCCGACCAAGTTATTCCTGTCAGATACATATCAGAGTGAAAAAAATATTGTTCCCCGTCGGGCAGTGGCGGAGGCCGGTCACTGAAGTGGAGGTGGATATATTGCCCGGAAAGCGTCAGTTGGGATTGGGTGGTTTGATGACCTAACTGCAGGTTTATTCCTCCCCAGAGAGAAGCCTGTTCCAGCCCCAGGGGCGGGGATGTTTGTTGAAGGTGTGCTCCGGGAAGGGAGGGGGTCCGTTTGTAGAAATAGCCGGTTGCGCCGTATCCCCAGGTGTCTGAGGTCCGGAGAAAAGGCTTGTCGAAACGTACCATTGCCCCCTCATTCAGGTAAGTATTCATGTAGCCGGTCATGAAATCGATGAACTTACCGCTGATGTTGTTGATTTTATAAAAGGCTTCAATTCCCATCAATGGCTCTTTGGTCAGGTGTCCTACCAGCCGGGTGGAAAACTCATGACCGAAACCGAAAATATTTTTGTTGTAAAATTCCAGGGCCGCTGATTTGAACCCGTTGACATCTCCTGTAACTCCGATGGAGAACCTGTCCTGGATCGATGTGTCTATCCGTCTCGTATCATCCGACAAGGTGTCGAGTTTAAGTATTGTCCGCGGATCGTTGATGTAGGGCAACGGCCTGTGCAG
>CAZLDP010000543.1:0-2335 GCA_964558145.1 uncultured Prolixibacteraceae bacterium
GGCTTGCAGAAGAATGTGCTCTCAGCAGCAGACCCACGGGTTGCCAGGTTGTTCGAGTTGATCGATATGGGCAGGCGCAGGTTCAAGGTGGGTATGGACAGCTGCTGCGTACCGGGGATTGTGAACTTCTGTCACAACGTCATCCCTGAGGCGATCGATCCTTGTGAAGGTGGGCGTTTCAGCTGTTATATCGGCGCGGACATGATCATGACCCCCTGCAGCTTTGACCAGGAGCAAAAGTATGGGGTCTCTTTGTGTGAGTACAGCGTTGAAGAAGCCTGGAACAGCGAACGATTTGATCCCTTCAGGTCCATCCTGCGCACGGGTTGCGCGGGGTGTGAAAGACGGGCGAATTGCCTGGGCGGCTGCCCCCTTCTTCCGGAGATCGTGTTGTGTAGCGAGAAACAAGGAGTAAACTATGAAAATCCGGACAGATTTTGTCACCAATTCAAGCAGTTATAGCTCAGCTGAGATTATTATCGACAACCCAGTCCTGCTGGAAATACTTGCGCGGTATCGGGACGCGGGTCTGATTATTGAAGGATCAAAATGGATAAGCATAGGTTCTGGTGGTTTGGTTTTACCTCCTCCAGAAATGGAGCATGAGATTCCAGAGGAAAGGCGTGGATTTTCGATAACCCCTGCTTTGTATTATTGTGTGGACGAAGGCGCGTATGCGTGTTATCCCAAATCACTTGAGGAAGTGGTAAGCAGTATTGTTCATTTACTAGATTATGAAAAGCATTGTACAAGAATGGATGAGGATCTCATTGATTTATTGAAAGTGGAATTAGAAACGAAAATGGATGAAATCAATAAAGCGTTTGAAAAAATTTATTGGGAGTACTCCCTCGACTCGAATGAGCACGATTATGAGAATATTGACAGATATGTTGATACCTATACCTTCCTTTATGATAGGAAAAAAGGCGGAAGGTATACTCATGTTGCCAGGAACTTTGATACCGGGGAAATCATCCTAGAGGAATAGGCGACGTCGTAAGGAGTGAACCATGAAGATACGAACTGATTTTGTGACCAATTCAAGCAGTTCCAATTCGACAGAGATCATGGTCGACAATCCAGTGTTGTTGGGTATATTATCCCGTTATCAGGATATGGGGGCATTTGGTGAACACAAACAACCATTTGGTTCAGGTCAGTTTTATCTTCCGCCTGAAGTTACTTCAGACGAAATCCCCGAAGAGAAACGAGGTTTCTCGATAACGCCTGCTTATTACTCCTATGATGAAGAAGCAGGTCCCAGTGAACTTCCGACTTCACTCGAAGACATTACAGAAAAATTGTTAATCTATTGCGAATACCTACTCGATTCAATGGATATGGAGTATCAAAACCAGTTAAAAGACGAATTGGCCAAAAAAAAAGATGAAATCGAAGGGGGGTACGTCAAGGTTTATTGGGAATATGCTGAATTAACAAATGAATATGAAAATCCAAACATACAGGGATGTAGAAACGTGGAGATAATCCAGAAATTCACATATGACCGGAAAAATGGAGCCAAATTTCGATATAAGGTCACTGATCTAAATACTGACGAAATCCTTGTTAACGAGTAGTACGAAGTGTAGAAAAAAATTTGGCTTAACAATATTTGTAGCAAAGGTAAATGTTTATTTACACCTGGTAAATGTTGATTAGCTCTTATTGATCGATGGTTTTCTTGAATCGATGATCACGCAAGGAGGAAATATGGCCCAGGATTTCGAGATTGAAATACGCGAAGGGAAGAAGACCTTAATTAAATATCATGGGGATGACCAGGAAGTTGTCATCCCTGGAGGGATCGAAATCATTGGGCCGGAGGCTTTCACCGGGAATAAAATAATCACTTCTGTAATAGTTCCGTGCGGTGTCAGACAAATACTGAATGAAGATCGGTACGGATTTGGAGCTTTTAAGGATTGTTCCAATTTACAGTTTGTTAATCTCCCCAAAAGCCTAGAAAATATTGGCAATAGTACTTTTGATGACTGCACCTCGCTTGTTTCTGTGACGATACCTGAATCCGTTAAAGAAATAGGCCGAAGTGCCTTCAGTGGTTGTTCCAGTCTTAAATCTGTAATTCTCCCAGAGGGATTGAAAGAAATAAATGAGCATGTGTTTAGTTCCTGCTCGAGTCTTATCAACATTTCTATCCCGAGAAGTGTAACCAGAATTAAGGATTGTGCATTCGGGTGGTGTAGTTCCTTGTACAGAATTAAGATACCGGGAAATGTAAAAACCATTGAATCTTCATTTAGCAACTTAGGCGGTGTATTCGCGGATTGCACCAGCCTTACCTCCGTTGAGATAATGAATGGTGTAGAGG
>CAZLDP010000544.1:0-2323 GCA_964558145.1 uncultured Prolixibacteraceae bacterium
CTTGCACAGCGGCAAGACGTAAGACACTGCTTGCGATCCCGCCAACGGATATTCGGCGATAGTACAGTTCGGGTTGATCCAGCGTGATACTACGATTGTGGATACGCATACAGCCAATGCCTTTGAGTCGGACAACAACAGCAGCCGTACGGAGCTGACCCCGCTGACCAGGGCGATTTTCAGCAACATCAGCGCCTTTGGGGCGTCGAAAGACCAGGCGACGTGGACGGGGAATCCGCAGAACCATAAGGATGGCGCGGCGATGCGCATCCGCCGGGCGAGCCGGCTTTCGATATACAACTCGTTGTTCTTGGGTTGGGGCAAAGGTGTAAGGCTGGAGTCCAGCTTTACGCACAATGCGGCGGTTTCGGGCGAGTTGGCCGTGAAGAACAACATCCTGGGTGGTATTTATGGCAAGAAATACGGTGATGCGGCGGTGATGACGGATGCGGAAGTAGAGAGCTGGTTCCTTGCGGCATCGCGGAAGAACAGGATGCTGGGCAGCGATGCGGAGGCGAAGATCGCCGATCCGTTCAACTTAGCCTCTCCCAAATTCCAGCCCCAGGCTGGAAGTCCGGTCTTCAACGCCTCTTGCTGGGTGATGACCGGCTCAAGGGGGATCGCCCTGGATAACCCGGTGGTTTCGCTTCGCAATTATCCCAATCCTTTCAGCGGTTGCACCCAGATCGAAATAAAGGTTACAAGGGAAACGACAGGATCACTGATGGTTTACAATATGTCGGGGGCTGTTGTGGCAACGCTCTATTCAGGAGAATTGCACGGTGGCGCCCATATTTTCACCTTTGAATCAGGAAATCTTCCGAAGGGGATGTACCTGGTTAGGATGATCACCGGACAGGAGAGTAAGACGTTAAAAATAGTCGCCCAATAGCATGGATTATCTCAATAACCTGGATCTACAAGTGGATAAATTCATTAAAATTGTTCTATCAATAATTTATTGAGGTGAATCACGAACCACTCATTCCGCGGCGATCAGGCAATGAGACGGCTTATCCTGACCACTTTCCAGGGTCGGTAAGCTATATGGGTGGAACATCGGGTGTCGGGGGGGAAATGGTTACCATGTTAAATTGCATTGTTCATTTATGAAAAAACTGTTGCTGTTCTTAGGGTTAGTTACCTGTTTTGCCTTGGCCGGCCAGAGCCAGGAAGTGACTGAAATCGACGGGATCTGTTATTCCGGGGGAAAACCTTATACCGGGAAAACGGTAACCCATTACGATAATGGGGCGGTGAAGATGGAATCTTCCTTTAAAAAGGGGAAAAAGGACGGCCTATTCAGGATTTGGTTTGAAAACGGACAGCTCAACGAAATCAGACGCTACCGGAAAAATGAGATGGATGGCGTGTGGACGACCTGGAACGAAAAAGGGATAAAAGTGGGTGAAGCCGGATACCGGAAAGGCCAAAAGCATGGACAATGGCTGGTTTGGAGTGATGAAGGAATCCTGATTTACGAAATGCATTACAGGAAAGGTGAAAAGTCGGGAGTCTGGAAGAACTATAATGAACAAGGTCAGGTGGTCAATACCCGAAAGTACTATTTTAAGAGAAAACCATTTTAACAGAATTGTAACCATTTTGCGATCACCATGTAACCGTAAGTGGGGATTTTTGTAGTGTCAGAAAAACAAAAAAATCATGAAGAATTTGGTCATCTCATTAATGTTGGTTTTGATTGTCCAGGCAGTATTCGCCGGCAGCGAAAAAGGTGTAGAAAGCAAAAAAGAGCCTGGTTTTGCTCCGGTTGAGGTAAAGACAATGGTGATTACCGGGAAGGTTATTGACCAGGCGACCGGGGAAACCCTGACGGGAGTCAAGGTATCCATTGAGGGGAGTGATACAAAGGTCTATACCGATTTTGACGGCGTTTTCAGGTTTGAAAATGTCAAACCGGGAGAATATGATCTCACTGCCACTTTGGTTTCCTATAACCAGAATAAAGTGCAGAAATTCAATCCGGTCAAGGATGGTGCCCATCTGGAAATCAAAATGCAATCCACCCTCTGATAGTGTAGCGTTTTCGCTGACAAAGGCGCATAGTAATAATAATGTTCAGACAAGTTTACAAAGTCACCGCGGACTGTTCCGTGGTGACTTTTTTTTATTACTTCGGATCGCCCCAAATTTTATACTTTTAGGCTATGAACGATATAAAAAATTGAGAACGTGTTATGCAGACTAAGAAAGAAATGGCGGGCATCTGATTACGGTGTTGGTGGTTTGATGATGGATTTTAGCTTTGCCGGATTTGTTACAGCTGCAAATTCTGAGCGTGATCGCGGTCTTCATAACGGCA
>CAZLDP010000545.1:0-2314 GCA_964558145.1 uncultured Prolixibacteraceae bacterium
GTCGCTCGGCATAGCTCAAGCAAGCTTAACTCTGCTCTCACTCCTAAGAAAATTGTTCATTGCTAATTGCTAATTGCTCATTGCTAATTGTTCATTGCTAATTGTTTAAAAGGCGCAGAGAATGGTAATTTGCTGCGATTGATCGGGCATACCGGCACGGAACCGGTGGAGCGACCAGTTGAAGCGGCCCCTGATGTTTTTATGGTTGATGAAATACCAGACAGCATCGGCTCGCAAGTAATTTTTAAAACGATAGAAAGGATCGCCGTGGGCAAATTGAAGGGGATCGCCGCTGTGAAGCGTAGTATGTAATCCCAGTTGGCGGTAACGGGCCTGCCCTTCGAAGTGAAAGCTGTGGCCTGTTTCAAATCCGTCGGACACCGATCTTCCCCTGTAAAGGGAGGAGAGGAGTCCTCCTTTTAGTTCTCCTGACAGTTGCTGTTTATCCCCGAACCGGAAACCAGCCAGCAGGGAAAATCCGAAATGGTCGCGGATATGCTGACCGGGTGTCCTCAGGGAGGTGTGAGCCAGGTGGTCGAGTAGAATGAAATTTTGCAGGAACCAGTTACCGGATTTCATCTCTCCGGAAGTGCCTGCCATGAAAGCTTCCCTGACGGTTTCGGTTTGTCTTCCGGTCCAGTCGGCGAAAGCCAGTTGATGCCCCCACTCCCAGGAGAGTTTTCCGGAGAGGCCTTCGATCAGGGGACGGTATACCAGGAGGGTATCGGCTAACATGGCCAGGGGTAAGTCGATGGCTCCCCTGCGGGGAAACGATCCGAAGTGGAACTCCTTTTTCAGATCTTTATATGCATAATAGAGGATCAGCCGGGGTTGGTGGAAATCAAGGGTACTCCCGAATTCATAGAGTCCGCTGAATCCTGCGAAGAGTTGGTGCCCGTCGATGGTAGTCCCTGCCTCTAAAGCGCCCAGGGTACCCAGGATCGTCTGCGCACGGGATTTGCCGTTGTGAAATTCCCGGTTGTCGCCGATACCCTCAAAGGTAAACCGGAATTCCGGCTTTTGTGCCCTCCCGGCAAGGGAGGTCAGCATTAGGACAAAAATCAGAAGTTTATTCATAGTTTCACTTTCAGTTTCCTCATTCGCATACCAGGTAGGTTTCCCGACGGGGGTTCACCACCAGCACAGGAACTGAGCCGGCATGTCTGACGATTTTTTCTTCGGGAAGGCCAAGCAACAGGTCCAGGAGGGTGATGGCGGAACTCCCTAAGAGCAGAAAAAGCCCGGCTTCCAAAAGGTGAGCCGTTTGCAAGCCTTCGCGGTGGATCGAGAGTGAACCGCGTGTCCCCCGGTATATGTTGTGGGCTATCCCGGCGCGGGTTAGCAGGGTTTTCAGGGCTGCCATCAGGGAGGTCACCTGCTGCCGCTCCTCCCTGGTACGCTCCTTTGCGCCCACGGCGATAATCTCACTCTGGTTATGCTTCCCGAACCACATTGCCCACTTCATTGCATCCTTGTTTTGTGGACGAAGATCTACTGGGAAAACGATTTCCCGGAAGTTGGATTGAAACGGTACCGCTTCGTTGACGAAAAGAAACGGAATGGGACTGTTCTGGAGGGAAGCTGCGAGTTTACGGAACCGGGAGGCCCCGGCAATAATCATTATGGCTTCATGTTCGTCGGCCAGGGTGGTAGCCAGCCTTTCTCCCCTGAAGGAGCCAACCAGTACCGACAGGGGCAATTCGGGAATCTCCCGGTGCAGCCTTTCCCGAATCTTTTCCAACTGTTGATCAATATCCAGTGAATGGTCTGCCCCGGATGCCTGATAAAACAGACAAAGCTCCTTTCGAAAAACCGAGGCTACCCTGACCCCGCACAGGATCAGGGAGGTGTCGCTTTTCCCAAGCGTTGTCAATACCACGATTTTCTGAAGCATTTCCCTAAAAGGGTAAAGGTAGCAATTCCCCTGTCAAATTCTGTTGCCCCCACCCTGATTTTGGTATTATCTGCGAAATGTCAGGATTAGCAATAAACTTTTCACTAATTTAGTTCTCTGTAATCGCCTAAGGTATGATACACGAAAAGTTATTGAATCCGGGGAGAATAGCGGTGGTGGGAGGCTCGAACAACCTGACCAAGCCGGGGGGAAAGTTGCTTAAAAATTTGAAGGAGAGCCTTTTTAAAGGGTTGATATTTGTGGTAAACCCAAAGGAAAAGGAGGTACAGGGTATTCCCGCTGTTCCCTCTGTCCAGGATTTGCCCGAAGTGGACCTGGCCATTTTCGCCATTCCGGCCGCATTTTGTGCCGAAGGGATTGAGTTTCTGGCTCAGAATCGTAATACCAGGTCGTGTATCG
>CAZLDP010000546.1:0-2291 GCA_964558145.1 uncultured Prolixibacteraceae bacterium
CGGTATTCTCTTCAAAGGGCACAAAAGCCATGAAGGCAGCTTCGGAAAACACCATTACGATTACGCGCCTGGCAGGCTTTGAAGAAGTACCCATTGATGTGTATGTTACAGGAGAAGGTTCCGAAGGGGGTACTGACCTTTCAAAAGCTCAAAAGATGAAGGCCGTCGCAGGAGGCGAATTTGAAGTCTATACTAAATTAAAAGCCAACAGCCCCTATTATTTTACCGACAGTCGCAGCGGCACTCCCCGGAAATTTTACACAGCCGATGGGCTGGTCAAAGAAAACGGATCCTCGACGGTACCAATTGAAGGAGTTTACAGAATAACCCTCGATTTCAATACCGGGGCCAGCACGTATACCCTGGTGCTTGGAATCGGATTCTATTTCAGTCCCGCCGGGAGTCTACTGTTTGAATTACCCTACAAGGGAAATGGAATATTCCAGGCCAAAGAAACGGTCACCTTTAAACAAGAAGGCTGGGGAAGAGATGAACGCTATAAATTCAGAATGTTCGTAAAAGAGAATAGCGGAGCAGGGGAAGTGAAGGAACTGGAATGGGGTACTTTAAACCAGACCGATTCCCGCCCAACACCAACTACCGCTGAATCTTACTACTACCTCAAATTACTGACAAACCTGACGCAATGGGATAACAAGTGGAAGTTAATGGGTGATTTCGACGGCGTTCCTGCGGTTTACACCATTTATCTTCAGGCTGATAAACCCTATACACACTCCGTAACCAAATAATGCCGGCCTGAGTAAAACTATAAAGAGATAAGAGTTCGGAATTATGAACTCTTATCTCTTATTCTCCAATCAATTTTCAAAGACCTATAACATGAGGAAAATATTCTTAATACTCTTTTTGTTACAGCCATGGCTGTTTATTTCATGCAAAGAAGATATTAGCAATAACGACAATGATCAGGATAAGGAAGAAAAAATAGACTGGAATGTTGCCGCCAACAGCAGCAGCAAAGCGCTGGTAAGCTCATTCTGGAATGTCAAAGAGAAGTGTTTTAATACTTTCAGCACGGGTGTGCTGAATTTTCAGTACTGGCCACAGGCGCATGCCCTGGATGTCATCATTGACGCCTATTTGCGAACCGGTGACGTGACTTACAAAAATTACATAAGTCAATGGTTTGAAGGGGTGAAGGTCAAAAACGGGAATAGTTTTAAGAATGACTACTACGACGATATGGAGTGGAATGCATTGGCTATCCTCCGCGCTTTCAAAGTCACCGGCGATGTGAAATATAAAGAAGCCGCACTCGAAATCTGGGAGTACATAAAAGTCGGGTGGAATGAGAATGCCGGTGGTGGTATCACCTGGAAAAAAGGAATGGAATACAGTAAAAACGCCTGTTCCAATGGTCCGGCATGCATCCTGGCTGCCCGCCTTTACCAGGAGTTCGGCGACGAAAAAAACAAAGATTGGGCTCTTAAAATTTACAACTGGGAAAAATCAACCCTTTTCAACAGCAACAACGGGATCGTTTATGACAATATCAACAGCGAAACCGGCAAAATCCAGAATTGGATTTTTACCTATAACCAGGGGACTTTCATTGGTTCGGCAGTGGAATTACATAAAATATTCAATGAAAAATCTTATCTGAACGATGCAGTTTTAGCGGCAAACTATACCATCAGCAGTTTGGTGGACAATTCCATTCTTAAAAGTGAGGGAACTGGTGATGGCGGTCTTTTTAAGGGTATTTTTGTCAGATATTTTACCGACCTGATTCAACAGGACAGACTGGATGCCACCGATAAAAAACGATACCTTCTTTTCATGAAACACAACGCGGAAACCTTGTGGACGCAAGGGACAACGCTTCCTGAGGTTTTCTTTGGCCCAAACTGGAGGGTGAAACCGGGTTCCTCTACCGGGTTGACCGAACAGACAAGCGGATGCATGATGATCGAAGCAGCGGCCCATTTGCAAAATTCCGGAATGCTGTAATCATTCGCCTTATTCACATATTGTCCTTTACAAAACTGCGTTTCAATTACATATCGAAAGCATCACGGATCGGCTCATTACCCAAATGGAATGAGTTTCGCGATACTCCGCTGAACTTCGTTTCACATGAACGAACAAATACAGCCTTTTTGGTAAATTATAACAAATCCGTAAAATTATTGGAATCATGACGAATTAACAGTTCACTTATGAACAAACACCTGCTCCTCTTTACCTGTATGTTTATAATTTGCGGTTGCAGGACCGACAAAAAACTCACCGGTTATGTTAATCCATTGCTGGGAACGGCAACGCTA
>CAZLDP010000547.1:0-2284 GCA_964558145.1 uncultured Prolixibacteraceae bacterium
AATTCCGGTGTATTTTTTGAATAATTTCCGGAAATTGGAATAGCCAATATTCATGGATTTTGCAATATCCTGAAAATCAATTTTCTGGTCGAAATTCTGTTGGATCAGAAATTTAGAGTTCTCGATGAATTCCGCAGCAGGTTTTTCATCACTGTCCTGGTATTTCAGATGAATCAGCATCATCGAAATCAGTTTGACCACTTCTCCGGAGGCTAACAACTGGAAACCGGGTTTTTCATCCTGTACCAGTCTGAAAATCCTGTGGTACGATTGCTGGACGTTCTCTTTTAATCCACAGCATATGGCGGGGAATTTGGTCAGCATCGGATGGGACATTAACCGTTGAATAACCTCTCCGCCGATGCCAATATACATTTCGCTCCACCCCTTGGTCGGTTTAGGTTTGTACCGGTGCCATTCCCCCGGGTGCAGCAGCATCACCGTTCCGGGTCTGACGACCATTTTTTCCCGACGGGTCTCGTAGATCCCTTCCCCTTCAGTGATATACACCAATTGGTATTCGTTAAGGACTCTCCCGTTTTCCCATCTGAAATGGTATCCGCTGGGATGCTTTCCAGGGGGGTAGATTGCACCCGGCGCTATTTTTGCGCACCCGGCCACCGTAAGGTAAATCCCCCAATTCTTTTCCTCCGAATTTGGCGCCAGATATTTAAAAAAGTCATTCATACGTAGGTTGCAATAATTTTTTAGAAAATTGACTTTTCTCAGCTCCTTTCACAAGAAAAAAGGCGTATAATTAACATATTAATTGTATATTTACCTTTTGGAGATGATTTAGAACTCAAAATAAATAAAAAAAACCGGATTAATTTAATCTTAACAAACATGAAAGCAGGACTTATTGGCATTGGTCTGGACACCTACTGGGGACAATTTGAGGGATTACTTGGCCATCTTAACGGATACAGGGAGGAAATAGGCAGGAGGATTGAGCAGATGGGTGTGGAAGTGACCGATGCGGGCATGGTTGACAATCCGGTTAGGGCGCAGGAGGCTGCCGCTCTTTTCAGCCGGAACGATGTGGAGATCATTTTCCTGGTGGTATCCACTTATGCGCTTTCATCGACCGTTTTACCGGTTGCCCGCAAGGTGGGTGTTCCGGTTATTGTGCTGAATCTGCAACCCGTAGCTCAACTTGATTATGCTGCCTTTAACCGGATGGTCGACCGGGGAAGGATGACCGGTGTGTGGTTGGAGCACTGTCAGGCCTGTAGTGTTCCTGAAATCGCCAGTGTGTTTAACCGGGCGGGGATCCGTTATGACATTGTGACCGGATATCTCGATGACCCAGGTGTCTGGCAGGAGATTGAATCCTGGTGCCGTGCAGGCAGGGTGGTTTCGGCCCTCAGCCGGAACAGGATGGGGATTTTGGGTCATTATTATGGTGGGATGCTCGATGTATACACTGACCTGACCTGTCATGCAGCCGTCTTCGGGACTCATTTCGAGATGGTGGAGATGTGTGAGCTTAAAAAGTACCGCGACCAGCTCTCCGATAGGGATGTGCAGGAGAAAACGGAGGAGTTCCGCCGCGTGTTTGAGGTGTCGCCCGAATGTGAACCAGCAGAAATTGAGCGTGCCGCCCGAACTTCACTGGCATTGGATAAACTGGTTGAAACCAGGGAGCTTTCCTCTCTGGCTTATTATTATGAAGGTGAAGCCGGAAATGAATATGAAAATATCGTCACTTCCGTGATTGCCGGGAATACATTGCTAACCGGCCGGAATATTCCGGTAGCAGGGGAGTGTGAAGTTAAAAACGCCCATGCCATGAAAATAATGGCTGAACTGGGGGCAGGGGGTTCTTTTTCTGAATTTTACCTGATGGATTTTGTGGATGATGTGGTGATGCTGGGACATGATGGTCCGGCTCACTTTGCCATTGCCGAAGGAAAGGTAAAGCTGGTCCCGCTGCCGGTTTATCATGGGAAACCCGGGAAAGGACTCTCCATCCAGATGAGTGTGAAAAACGGACCGGTAACCTTGTTGTCTGTGGTGGAGGGTAATAAAGGCATCTTTTTACTGGTTGCTGAAGGGGAATCTGTGGCCGGGCCGGTCCTCGAAATCGGAAATACCAACAGCCGCTACCGGTTTTCGGTGGGAGTTAAAGAATTTATGGACAAATGGTCGAAACAGGGGCCTGCCCACCATTGTGCCATAGGGACAGGGCGCCAGGGCGGTGTATTGGATAAGATCGGCAGGTTGTTGGGGATTAATGTAGTGAGGATATGCTGAAATACGCCTTGTCGGTTAGTTTAGCGAT
>CAZLDP010000548.1:0-2283 GCA_964558145.1 uncultured Prolixibacteraceae bacterium
GGAACGTCAATGCCTGATCATAACTGAGCCTCAGAATCAGGTTGGTTCTGTTCGGGCCCTTGATTCCCGACCAAAGCAGCAGATTGCCGGAACACCTGCCTTTTAAGGGATAACGTAACAGGCCAGCACAGATTTCCGCACATATTTGTGTTTGTGTCGGTTTGCTCCATGTTTCCCCCTGGTCATTACTTATTGCCATCCATCTCATTTGTATCTCTGAATTGATCTGACGGGCATCCATCATTAACCGACCATCATCCAGCTCAACAATTTGGTTTTCATGAGTGCTTGCTGCTATCTGTTGTCCCCTTTGCCAGGTTTTACCACCATCGTCACTATATAATGCGAAAGCTGCCCTTTTTTTTAATGGGTTATCATCCTCTATTTCCGGTGAATTGCTAAAAGCTGGAATTATAAGTCGACCGGTACTTGTTTGAATACCATGGCCAGGTCCGAAAGCAGTAAATCCCCATTGTTCATGGCGAGCCTGATGAGTAATGTCTTCAGCCTTTGACCAGTTTTGGCCGTAATCATCGCTGAAACGCATAATAACCCGATTGTCTGATGTCCCCGGGAGGCTGTTTCTATAGTACATAGCAGGTTCCCATAGAGGGTAAATGATAATAATCCTGCCACTATTATTATCCATCACCACTGTGGGATTTGAGGCACTTCCACCTTCCTTTGCCTTTTCCAGAATGTGAAGGGATGACCAGGTGCGTCCTCCGTCATTACTTAACTTATAGACCAGATCAATGTGCCCGCGACCCGGATCTCCCCTGTTATCACGGCGCCCCTCGGCAAATGCAACAAGAGTACCGTCTTTTGCCTGTATAATAGAAGGAATGCGGTAAGTGTGGTAACCATCTTTGCCACATTTGAAAACTGTATGATGCTCCACGGTTCCAGATGCACCGAGTACAGTCATGGTACCCCCTACGGCTGTAAAAATGGCCGGAAAACAAATCAAACAAATTAGGAGTGGCGCTGTTACAATCTTTCTTTTAGAATTCATAAAGAGCTTATTGATAATTAGAAATGATCTTTAATCAGATGAAAGATACGGGAGAACCATATCCATGGCTAATCCAGGAAAGTCGGTCTTTCCCTTTTTATTCTGTTCATATTTGACACAAGTCACATCCATGCGATTTTACATAATACAGTCGAAATCTTACAATTATTATTGTGTATACAATTTGAAATATTTTTAAATCATGACATGGCTAAAATATCTAATTTTGTCGACAATTTAGAGAAATAATGAAAGGATTTTATTAAACTCGATACAATTCAACTTAATAAATCAAGGGCTGAGTTGTGAACCTGTTGAAAGAGGAGATCATATATTTAGAAACACTGTTGTCAGGTAAAATTTTTAAAAAATAGAGGACCAGCCTCAATAGGTTACCCCGATATGTTTGCCCTTTAAGTTGAAAACAAAAAGAACAAACGTGGGTAAAAAATACAAATTCATCGGTTTTTCGGAAAATAATGAAAAATTTATTTTAATTTGTACACAAAATATCAAAAAAATATCTGATAAACCGAAAATTTTTGTAATATTGTATACGTTTTCAGATAGACAAATTATGGAAATGAATGCAAATTGGCTTTTAATTTCAAAAATCTATACAAATGGGACCATGATAAATTAAACCTGACAAATTATAAAAGAAACTTGGTTCTTTTAATTGACAAAGCACGGAATCGTATTAACGATTTTCTTAAAACCATTGATATTTTTTTACTAAATGTTTTAGATTTATGGAAAAAATTGAGCGTCGCAGTGTAGACTATAACTTCAAAGTGGGAAAAAACACTTTGATAATTATAAGTATAGTTTTTATACTTATATCTTCAGGGATCTTCAAAACCTTCGCATCTGATGGTTACTTTCAGAAAACAAAAATGTCAATTTCTCATGTATGCTTACAGGAAGAATCAAATTCTGAAACAACCATCCAGCAGATACCAATAACCGGTGTTGTCACTGATGCTTCCAATGGTAATCCAATACCAGGCGTCAACGTCCAAATCAAAGGAACAACAATTGGAGTTACCACTGATTCGAATGGAAAATTTTTAATAAATGTTTCTGACAGAACCGGGATTTTAATTTTTTCATTTATTGGATATATGAAGCAGGAGGTTCCGTTAAACGGCAGAACAAGGGTAAACGTTTCCATGTCACCTGAATTAGTGAACCTGGATGAAGTTGTAGTGGTTGGTTATGGCACCCAAAAAAAGGTAAATCTTACCGGTGCTGTGGGTATTACGACC
>CAZLDP010000549.1:0-2273 GCA_964558145.1 uncultured Prolixibacteraceae bacterium
GTATAAGGAGCTCCACGGCGAAATATCAAAGGTGATATATGGACAGGATCCTGTGGTAACCCAGGTGCTGAATACCCTTTTCAGCGGAGGCCATTGCCTGCTGATCGGCGTTCCGGGTTTGGCCAAAACCCTGCTGGTGGTTACAATTGCCAGGGTACTGGGGCTGAAGTACAACCGTATCCAGTTCACCCCCGATCTGATGCCTTCCGATATCATTGGTACAGAAATTCTGGATAAGGACAGGCAGTTCAAATTTGTTCCCGGACCCGTATTTGCCAACGTAATCCTGGCCGATGAAATCAACCGGACCCCGCCCAAAACCCAGAGCGCGCTGCTGGAGGCCATGCAGGAACGTGCGGTTACCTCGGCCGGACAACATTTCGAGCTCGATCAGCCTTTCTTTGTGCTGGCTACCCAGAATCCAATCGAACAGGAAGGAACTTACCCCCTTCCTGAAGCCCAGCTCGACCGGTTCATGTTCTCCATCTGGCTTGATTACCCCCAATACGAAGATGAAATCACCATCGTTAAAAACACCACATCAACCTACCATTATCACCCGCCGACCGTGATCACCGGTAAAGAGATCCTCTTTTTTCAGGAATTGATCAGGAAGGTCCCTGTCAACGACAATGTCATCCATTATGCAGTGAAACTGGCAGCCAGAACCAGACCGGGCACACCCCATGCGGCTGAGGCAGCCAACCAGTACCTGAAATGGGGTGCCGGTCCCAGGGCATCCCAGTACCTGGTTCTCGGCGCCAAGACTCACGCGGTGCTGAACGGGAAGTACTCACCCGATATTGAAGACGTTCAGGCCGTGGCTCCCTCTATTCTGCGGCACAGAATTATCAAAAACTACAAGGCAGAAGCAGAGAATATCCATATCGATGATATTATTTCCCGGTTGATGTAAATGAGATCCTTCACCCTATATCTTTTTGAATCGCTACGCAGAAACCTGCTTCCGATGGTGCTGCTGATGCTGGTTGCCGGTGAAATCAATGGTCAGGATAAAAAACGGATCGACATCGAAGAGGCTGATTTTCTCGAATTCAATGAGGCCATTGTGGCCAATGCCCAGCGCCTGATCGGAAATGTGCGGATCAGACACAACGAAGTGCTGATGTGGTGCGACAGCGCTTATGCCTATACTGGCACCAACCGGGTGGATGCTTTCGGGAATGTTCATATCAACCAGGGCGACACCTCCCATCTCTATGCAGAAATGGTTTATTACGATGGCGACAGAAGTTTTGCCAGGGCGATGAGAAATGTAAAACTCATCAACAAGACCACTACCCTGACCTCGGATACAGTAGATTACGATCTGATCGGAAATATCGGGTTTTACGACGACAAGGGCAAAATCGTTGATAGTACCAGCACGCTTACCAGTCAGATTGCCCGTTATTTTGTGGATGAAGACATCGTCTATTTCTACCGGGATGTAGTGGGCGAAAATGAGAAATACAACCTGGTAAGCGACACCGTGAAGTACAACACCGCCACCGGCATATTCTACATACAGGGTCCCACGACCATCCGCGATTCGGCAAATACCATCTACGCCGAAGATGGCTGGTATAATTCACGAACCGGCGAAGCCCAACTGCTTCGAAATCCGTTGGTATACAACGAAAAACAAACCATGAAGGGTGATGTGATCGATTACGACCGGGCCAAAGGGTATGGGAAAGCCCGGGGAGTGATCGAAATCAATGATATTGAAAACAATGTGATTGTCAAAGGCCGGAATGCCTGGTTCGATGAAGTGACCGAAACGGCCTTTATCACCGATTCAGCCCAGTTCATCATGATCAACGAGGGGGATTCCCTCTTTCTCCATGCCGACACCCTCAAATCTGTAGCTGATACCATCGCCGATGAAAAAATCATCAAGGCATTTTACGGTGTCCGCTTTTACAGAACCGACCTCCAGGGGAAATGTGACTCGCTGGTTTATTTCAGCCGCGATTCCACCATTCAGCTTTATAACGAGCCAGTTCTGTGGTCGGAAATCAATCAGATGAGCGCCGATTACATTGAGATGAAAACCAATGCCCCTGCTCCTGACGAAGTTCATCTGAATAACAACGCATTTATTATTTCGAAACAGGATTCGGTGATGTTCGACCAGGTAAAAGGAAAGAAAATGACCGGCTACATTGTGGAGAAACAGCTTGACCATATTTTTGTCGACGGCAACGGTCAGACCATTTATTATGCCCGTGACAAAGATAATATCATCGGATTAAACCGGGCAGAAAGCA
>CAZLDP010000550.1:0-2273 GCA_964558145.1 uncultured Prolixibacteraceae bacterium
ATCCAGAAATCTGGGGATATCGGGTAGAGGTACCTACTCTTTTGACGGCCGCTATTTCGCAGAATTCAATTTCGGATACAACGGCTCGGAACGTTTTCATGAATCTAAAAGATTCGGTTTCTTTCCGTCAGTGGGGCTGGCCTGGAGCCTCTCCAACGAAAAATTCTGGGAACCTCTTAAGGAAACGGTTAACAACATGAGGGTGCGCCTCACCTATGGCCTGGTCGGAAACGATGCGATTGGCAGTTCCACCGACCGGTTTTTCTACCTTTCCAATGTTAATATGAGTTATTCGGGCTATGCCTCCACCTTTGGAAAGGAAAGTAATTATACCCGGAATGGCATCAATATCAGCAGGTATGCGAATCCAGACATCACCTGGGAAACTTCCAGAAAGACAAACCTGGCTTTGGAAATGGGTTTGTTGGGAAAAATCAACATTCAGGCTGACCTTTTCAAGGAGAGAAGGACCAATATTCTGATGTCCAGGGCTGATATTCCCAGCACCATGGGGCTCACCTCCCCTGTGAGGGCGAATATCGGGGAGGCTTCCGCGAGGGGCGTGGATGTGTCAGTTGACATCTCCCACAGTTTTAGTCCAAAACTATGGTTACAGTCGAGGGGTAATTTTACCTTCGCCACCAACCAATACGAAGTGTATGAGGAGCCTGTGTACGACAAAGAGTGGTGGAGGTCCAGGGTAGGCTATCCCATCAACCAGCAATGGGGATATATTGCCGAGCGATTATTTGTGGACGACAGTGAGGTAGCCAACAGCCCGGAACAGCGCTTCGGAAGCGTAGCCAATATTGCCGGCGACATCAAGTACAAGGATGTGAACCAGGATGGTCAGATTACCTCACTTGACCAGGTTCCCATCGGATTCCCCACAGTTCCTGAGATCAACTATGGATTTGGCTTTTCAATGGGATACAACCGCTTTGACATCTCTGCATTCTTCCAGGGATCAGCCCGCTCCTCTTTTTGGATGGGTGGTTCAGACGGACCTGCCGCCATCCAGCCCTTTGTGGATGGGAAACAAATTCTGAAAGTTTTTGCCGACAGCCATTATTCCCTTGAAAACCCCGATTTATATGCCTTATGGCCACGGCTCAGCACGCAGTCGCAATCCAACAACATGCAGCGCAGCACTTGGTGGTTGCAGGACGGCACATTCCTGAGACTGAAACAGGCTGAACTCGGATGGTCCCTTTCCGAAAAACTGACTGGGAAGATGCGTATGCAAAATCTCCGGATATACTTAAGCGGAACGAATTTGCTCCTTTTTAGCAAGTTTAAACTGTGGGATGTGGAACAGGGAGGAAACGGACTGGGTTATCCCCTCCAAAGAGTGTATAATGTGGGTATTAACATGACCTTTTAAAAAATCGCACCATGAAAATAATGAAGATATTAACTGCAGGAATTATGTTGACATGGATCACATCCTGTTCCGATTACCTAGATATCGTTCCCGACAACGTGGCCACGATCGAGTACGCCTTCAGGATGCGCTCGACTGCTGAACAATACCTGTTTACCTGCTATTCGTTTATCCCGAAACTGGGTACAATTCATCAATACAATCCTGCACTTTTCGGAGCGGATGAGTTCTGGTTCAACAAGGAGGTGTATGAGTTCACCCCGTGGTCGATTGCCCAGGGGTTGCAGAATGTAAACAGTCCTCTGATGAATTTCTGGACGGGAACTGCGGCGGGGGACTTCTGGACCGGCATCAGCCAGTGCAATATTTTTCTAGAAAAGATACCCGCCGTTCCCGATATGGAACCCTGGGAAAAGGATCAATGGGCTGCGGAAGTGAAATTTCTGAAAGCCTATTATCACTTTTACATGGTGCAGGCTTATGGCCCTATTCCCATTATGCGCGAAAACCTGCCAATCTCAGCCTCAGGGGAGGAAGTCCGTGTGGTACGCCGCCCTGTGGACGAGGTGGTCGAATATATCGTGGAACTTCTGGATGAAGCCATCCCTAATCTGCCTGAAAAAGTAATGGATGAAAATACGGAGTTGGGACGGATCACCCTTCCGATCGCCATGGGCATGAAGGCGAAGATCCTTGTTTATGCGGCAAGTCCATTGTTTAACGGCAATCCCGACTATATCGGATTTACCAACAAGGACGGCACTCCCTTGTTTAACACCACCTTTAGTGCACAGAAATGGGAACGCGCGGCTGCGGCCTGCAAAGAGGCGATTGACAAGGCTCATGCACTGGGGTACATGCTGTACGAGTTTCAACCCACCCTGTTAAC
>CAZLDP010000551.1:0-2273 GCA_964558145.1 uncultured Prolixibacteraceae bacterium
AGTGGTCCCGGGAAGTTTACGAAAACCGGCATCGTTACCTTCAAGCTCTTTCTGATACAACGTAATAAACTAAAAATGACACATACATTGAAAAAATCAGCGTTTATCAGGATTATGGATTATACTAATTCAGTAAAATCCCTTGAAAATTTGGTTGACTGTGTTTGAAAAAATTTACAATAAAAGGCTTGCAGGTTTTTCATCTATCAGTTATTCAGTCAAAGAAAATTGGGATACATTAGACACTTACCAAGAACCATTGCCTTTTTGAAGATTAATCCCACAAAAACCTTACATATTGGTTCTTGATACAAACGAAGTTTTAAGATTTAAGGGATATTTAGAGTAAAAGGTCCATTGACAAAATATATAAAAATATGGATCACCAAGTTCATTCCTTTGCTGATAAAGTAAAAGTAGTTTTTCCGGAACTCTTGAAAAATAAAATCATTCAAAGACTGAACACAGAAATTATGGGATATGGTCAATTTTCACAATTCTGACCAAAATTCAGTATTGCCCATAAATACTCATCCCTCCGCCATAATACCGGTGTTTCAGATGTTCAAAGACCAAATTGGTTTTTAAGTCTATTTCATCAGTCTGGTAAGTCGGATAGGGTAATGTTTCAAACAAAGTCTTGCTGACTGAATTATATACTGCGGCGGCAGTAACCGATTTTTCTGACCACTGAACCACCTGAAGTTTATCCTTTTTAAGTTCTTCCAGCAATTCAACGGCAATTTCTTTTACGCGCTTTTTATCAGAAGCTGACAAATCAGGTTTCCGGAGAATATCAAAAATGGCCTTTTGTTCATCCGTCAGTCCTTCTCTTTTTGTCTCTATCTCCTCGGCCGTGAGGGTTTTGAAGAATTCGATCAGCTTCCTGAAAGTCTCTTCAATGGTTGATTTATCTTTTTTCCGGTTATAGTCATCAATTATTTCCTGGTAGCGCCGGTAAAAGTCAACTCTCAGCGGATTGTAATCAACCATCAATTTCAGTTGCTTTTCAATTTTGTCCTTAATGGATTGGACAATGGCATTTTTGTTTTTTGCCTTTGTAAAATATTGCTCGAGAATTTCGAAATCCAGACCACTGAGATCAATCATCTTGCTGTTTGTTTCAACCGGCTCTTTTACAAGGTTCTCAATGGATTCATCCACGAGGTCCTGAATTTTTTTCATTATTTCCGAAACATCTGCAGCCTGGACATTATCTTCAATGGCTTCATAAATTACCTCAATTGCATTTTTCTCTGAAGCATATTGATTTAACACTTTGTCTGGCTGCAATGCTTTAAATTTTCTGAAGACCTCCCTGGCCAGGATTTGAAATTTCCGCTTTGTTTCGTCATTGGTATAAACAGCATTCATCGCTTTTTGCAGTACCAGCAGTTTATCCAGTCCTTCTGACTTCACCAGCTCTTCAAGATGGAAATTAACTTCATCTGTCAGAAAGGTTTTAATGGCCGCCAATGTTTCCTCCAACTGCCGGATCAATTCTTCCTTCGGTTTGACAGGTGGTTCGGGTTTATCTCCACCCTTGGTCCCACCGGTTCCATAAATAGCCAATGCGTCTAACAGTGCGGTATAAGTTTCAATGTAATCTACGATCAGTCCGTTGTTTTTACCTTCACTGACCCGGTTTGCACGGGCGATGGTCTGCATCAGCGTATGTGACTTTAAGGGTTTGTCAAGATACAATGTGGAGAGGGTTGGAACATCAAATCCGGTAATCCACATGGCACACACGATTACCAGCCTGAAAGGATCGTTTTCGTCTTTGAACCGTGTTTCAAGATCCTGGGTATTCATTTTCTCACGGTGCGGTTCAATATCAAGATCCCATTTCCGGAACTTTTGGATTTCATTTTGTTCGGGACTTACTACCACACAAATTTCTGTTTCTTTGATCCATTGCAGTTCCCGGCTTTTTTCCAGAAATTCCTGATCTCTGTATTTGAATTTTTCCAGTTCCTTTTCCAGTCGTGTAACGTATTTTTGCCAGTGCATAATGATGAGATCATACATTTTCACGGCGGTTAGCTTATCAATGGCAACAAACATTCCCTTTCCCTTATATCCCCGGCTGCAAAAATGCCAAACCACATCTCCGGCGATGGCATCAAGCCGCTTTTTGGCTGTAAGAATGGGGTATTCGCGGGCAAAGAGTTGTTCAACCCGGGCAAGCTGATCGCTGTCCATATCTTCGCTTTCCGCATCTATAACCGCTCTGATTTGATCTGTGATAGCCGGATTATTCAGCCCCAGGT